>DASYFZ010000057.1:0-22120 GCA_036000295.1 Solirubrobacteraceae bacterium | reverse complement strand
TGATCCACGGCCGCGCCACTTACACCATGCTCGCCGATGGAGAGGAGCAAGAAGCTCTGTACACGGACGCGTATCAGAAGCGTGACGGCACCTGGGTCTGCGTCGCAGCCTGTGCGATCGCTCCGGGCGCCTAACCGTCCCGGCGAGGCAGCTGGTCGGACGGAACCTGGCCTTGGCTATGGGCCGCGCCCAAGGGCAAGTCACGACAAAGCAACAGCCGGGTCCGCCCCAGCGGCCTTCGCTCTAGGAGTCACCGCAGCCGAACAAGACCATCGGAATCGAAACCGTTGTAGCCGCCCACAGTGGCGGCTATGCCTGTTGCGTGGCCGTACTGAGTTGGCCAAGCTGTACCGATCTTGGCCATGTCGTGTGGCGATCCCAGTGGACTGATCGCTACGACACGCGGCCCGATCCGCGCGTCCCAGACGCCGATGCGACGGAACCGGCGTTCGGCGACGTGCACACTCAGACCGGTGCCACGAGCACGAGCGAACCGCATCACGAGGGCGATCCCGGTCGACCCCTGCAAGGCCAACCCGCACGAGCTCATGCGGCGCGAGCGTCGCCGGGCGGCGGCTGATGCCCGGGCATACGTGGAAGGGGACCGGGTCGAGCGTCGTCGCATGGTCCGCAACGTGGACGATCGGCCGCGACGATCGGGCCAATCGAATTAGCAATTGAGTTCTGCGCAGTAGACGGTTTCCTGGCACTCATGAAGCTCAGCGTCGCAGATCGCCCCCATATCGTCGTCGTCGGCGGCGGGTTCGGCGGGGTACAGGCGGCCGTGCACCTCGCGCGGCTTCCGGTGGACGTCACGCTGATCGATCGACGCAACTTTCACTTGTTCCAGCCTCTGGCCTATCAGGTGGCGACCGGCGCGCTGTCGCCGGCGGAGATCGCTTATCCGCTGAGGCACATCTTTCGCCGCCGCGCCAATGTCCGTGTCCTGCTCGCCGAGGTGACCGATGTCGATCTCGACGCTCGCCTAGTGCGGCTGCGCGAGGTTGACGAGCAGCGTCCCCTCGAGGCGGTGCGTTACGACATGCTCATCGTCGCTACCGGCGCCCAGTACAACTACTTCGGTCATGACGGCTGGCGGATGCCAGCCCCGAATCTGAAGACTCTCGAAGGCGTTCTCGCGGTCCGTCGGCGGATCCTCGGGGCATTCGAGGCGGCCGAGCTCGAACCCGATCCCCAGCGGCGCGCGTCCTGGCTGACGTTCGTGGTCATCGGTGCCGGCCCCACCGGGGTGGAAATGGCCGGTCAGATTGCTGAGATCGCGCGGGACTTGCGCGGCGATTTCCGCTCGCTCGGTTCCAGCAAAGCTCAGATCCTGCTCGTCGAAGCCGGCGAACGGGTCCTGCAGGAGTTCCCGCCTTCACTATCGGCGCGGGCGGAGCGGTCGCTGGCAGGTCTCGGCGTCACCATCGGCACTCGAGAGGCGCTGATCGACATCGACGCGTCGTCAGTCACGCTCGAGGACCGGGACGGCGGTCGCCGCCAGGTCCCCGCGCGGACGGCGATCTGGGCAGCGGGCGTCATCGCCACGCCTTTCGCCGGGACCCTGGCCGCACGCGCCGGCGCGAACGTGGATCGAGCCGGGCGCGTGGAGGTCCTAGATGATCTCTCACTGCCCGGTCATCCCGAGGTGATGGCAGTGGGCGACATGATTCGCATCAGCCAAGCCGACGGGTCGTCCACGGTACTGCCCGGAGTTGCCCCGGTGGCGATGCAGGAGGGGCGGTATGCCGCACGCGTCGTGCGCGATCGGCTGCGTGGGCGACCCCGCCGACCATTCCGCTACCGCAACAAGGGCAACCTCGCCACGATCGGGCGCGCCAGAGCGGTCGCGGACATCAAGGGGATCCACCTGAGCGGCTTCGTAGCCTGGGCCACCTGGCTCATTGTGCACCTGTGGTACCTGATCGGCTTTGCGAACCGGCTTGTCGTCGTGATCCGCTGGGCCTTGAGCTTCCTCGGGCACGGCCGCGGCGCCCGCCTGATCACAGGTGAATCCCAGCCCGCGAGCGCCGTCGACGCCGTGTCGCGGATGCCCGCGCGATCAGGGCAAGAAGACATTCAGCGCGACGAAGCCGCTTGACGGCGAGCCAACTTCGCCAGACGTCAACTGCGCAGCCCACCAGCTGCGCGTCGTCACAACGAAGAGGCCGACATGACGACAATCGCATCGGACCTCCCGCGCGACAACTACGACCTCGCCAGCCCGCGGCCTCGCTCGAGCTTCCTCTGCTGGGGGCGGCGTCTTTCGGCTGGCCGAGCGTCGGCCCGAAAGGTTCACGATGGTCGAGTTCCTCCGTGGACTTCACTGTCCCGGTTGCCGGGCCCACCCGGCTGAGCTCGACCGGCGTGTCGACGAGCTCTCAGCGCGAGGCATCGACGTCATTGCGGTCAGTGCCGAGACATGCGAGCGCCCTGAACGGCTGCTGGCTGACTGGAAGCTCGAGCGCCCGCCATCGCCTTCGGTCTCGCTGAACCATCGATGCGAGAGTGGGGGCTGTTGGTCTCGCGGGGACGGAGCGACGACGAACCGGCGCTCTTCAACGAGCCGGGGCTTTTCCTCATTGAGCCCAGACGGAAAGGTCTACTACGAGTCGATCCTGTCGATGCCAGCCAGCCAGCCAGCCAGCCAGCCAGCCAGCCAGCCGGCCGGCCGCGGCGCGACGACCGGCTCCATGCCATCGACTACTGGACCAAGGTCGGTTATCCCGCTCGAGGCGACGCCCGACCGTCGGCGATACGCGAGCGAGATCGACTCAGAAGGGCCGCGTGTTGCACCGCGACATCAGTGCGATTCGCTTGAGCGGTGAGCACGACCGCCGCCAAGCCGGCCATCCAAAGTGGCGAAACCAGCCCATTGAGCGCCCGCGACGCCGCACAGCTCGCCGCCTGGTACGCCCGGTACGCGCTGGATCGGCTCGCCGACGATCCGGGCAGGTTCCATCCAGGGGTGCGCTCACACATCGCGGCGGCCTGCGTCGAGCACGAGGCGGCAGCTAACGCCCTCGGACTGGAGCATGATCAGGTCACCAAGGATGGTCATGGCGAGAACTGAACCGGTCGGGGGCAGCAGAGCGTGATCCAGCATCCGGCGTTTCTGGTCGACCCGTGGGCGCTGCGCGAGGTCGAGCTTGACCTCGAGCGGCTTGCGCAGGCCGAGTCGGTGTTCGCGCTCGCGAACGGGCATATCGGGTTGAGGGGGAATCTCGACGAGGGCGAGCCATACGGGTTGCTGGGGACCTACTTGGCCGGGTTCTACGAGATCCGGCCGCTGCCGTATGCCGAGGCGGGGTACGGGTACCCGGAGGCGGGACAAACGGTGGTCAATGCGACCGACGGCAAAATCGTTCGCCTGCTGGTCGAGGATGAGCCGTTTGACATTCGGTACGGCGAGCTGCGCAGCCACGAGCGGGTGCTGGATTTCCGTGCGGGAGTCCTCCGCCGTCACGTGGAGTGGGTGTCGCCTACGGGGCGATCGGTTCGCGTTTCCTCGACCCGTCTGGTGTCGTTCACTCATCGCGCGGTCGCTGCGGTTCTGTACGAGGTCGAGCCGCTCGATCGCAGCATTCCGGTGGTTGTGCAGTCGGAGCTGGTGGCCAACGAGCCGTTGCCCGGCGGCGAGGACGACCCCCGGGTTGCGGCGGCGCTGAGGTCCCCGCTGCGGGCGGAGTTGGCGGTCTCGCATCATGTGTACGCCGCGCTGGTGCACTCGACGAAAGCGAGTGGCTTGACGTTGGCGGCCGCGATGGACCACATAATCGATGGCCCGCCTGGCACGGAGGCACGCGCGGTGGCGCTCGACGACCTGGCCCGCGTGACGGTGACCGCGGACATCGCGCCCGGACGCCCGCTGCGCCTAGTCAAGTTCCTCGCCTACGGCTGGTCGAGCCAGCGCTCGGTGGCGGCAATCCGGGACCAGGTCGCCGCGGCGCTCGATGCGGCGAGGCACACTGGCTGGCACGGCCTCCTCAATGAGCAGCGGACGTACCTGAACGAGTTCTGGGAGCGTGCGGACGTCGAGCTCGACGGAGACGCTGAAGCGCAGCAGGCAGTTCGGTTCGCGCTGTTTCACACCCTTCAAGCAAGTGCCAGGAGTGAGCAGCGAGCGATCGCCGCAAAGGGGCTGACGGGCCCCGGCTATGACGGTCACACGTTCTGGGACACCGAGTCGTTCGTCCTGCCGGTGCTGACCTACACCGCGCCCCATGTCGTGGCAGACGCTCTGCGGTGGCGACGCCTGACACTCGAGCTCGCCAAGCAGCGCGCCACGCAGCTGGGGCTCCAGGGCGCGGCGTTCCCCTGGCGGACGATCCGCGGACAGGAGTGCTCGGGCTACTGGCCCGCCGGCACGGCGGCGTTCCACATCAACGCCGACATCGCGGACGCAGTCATCCGCTACCAGGCCACGACCGACGACGAGGCGTTCGAGCGCCAAGTCGGCCTCGAGCTACTCGTCGAGACCGCCAGGCTGTGGCGATCGCTCGGGCATTACGACGCCGGCGGACGGTTTCGGATCGACGGCGTTACCGGACCCGACGAGTACAGCGCGATCGCCGACAACAACGTCTACACCAACCTCATGGCCCAGCGCAACCTCCGTGCCGCCGCCGACAATGCCGACCGTCATCCGCGGCGCGCCGCCGAGCTCGGCGTCGATCACCACGAGGCGGCCGGCTGGCGCGACGCCGCCCAGGCGATGCTTATTCCCTACGACGAGGCGCTGGGCATCCACCCGCAGGCGGAGGGGTTCTCCGAGCACTCACCATGGGACTTCGGCGCGACTGCGCCCGAGCAGTACCCGCTGCTGCTGCACGTCCCCTACTTCGATCTGTATCGCAAGCAGGTCGTCAAACAGGCCGATCTCGTGCTTGCGCTATATCTGCGCGGCGATGCCTTCACCCCGGAGCACAAGGCCCGCGACTTCGAATACTACGAGCGGCTAACGGTCCGCGACTCTGCACTGTCCGCCAGCACTCAGGCAGTGGTGGCCGCCGAGGTCGGGCACCTGCAACTGGCCTACGACTACTTCGGGGAGGCCGCCCTGCTGGACCTGGACGACCTCGAACACAACACGCGCGATGGTCTGCACATCGCCTCGCTGGCCGGGGCGTGGATCGCCGCGGTTGCTGGATTCGGCGGGATGCGCGACCACGACGGCTCGCTCCGCTTCACCCCGCGCCTGCCCAACGCCCTCACCCGCCTCACGTTCCGCCTTTGCTTCCGCGGCCGCAGATTACTCATCGAGGTTCGACCCAAGCACGCGACGTATTCGCTGCGGCAGGGCGCGCCGCTCGAGATCTTCCATTACGGCGAGCAGGCCACGCTCGCGGCAAGGGAGCCGCTGACCCGCCCAATACCCCCGGTTCTCGCACGCGAGACTCCGAAACAACCGCCCGGGCGGGAGCCGACCCGGCGCGTATCCGCCGGGCGCCTGGGCGGCATCGAACGAAGGGCGGCATAGTGAACGCCGCCACGGTCTCCGAGCGTGCCAGCTGATCGTGCTCGGCCTACCGGACAGCGTCGCGGGTTGCCTGTTCGACCTCGACGGGGTGCTCACGCAGACCGCCAAGATCCACGCCGCCGCGTGGAAGGCGATGTTCGACCCATACCTGCGCACGCGCGCGGCGGCCACCGACGCCGATTATGTGCCGTTCGACCCCATGGCCGATTACAACCAGTACGTCGACGGGAGGCCGACATACGAGGGCGCGCGCGCGTTTCTCGCTTCGAGGGCGATCGTGCTGCCGCAGGGAGCCCCGAGCGATCCGTCGCACCGGGAAACCATCGACGGGCTGGGCAACCGCAAGAACGAGTTGTTCCTCGAGCTGATCCGCGAGCACGGCGTGCAGCCCTACGAGGGCTCGGTCCGCTACCTCCGGGCCGCACTCGGCGCCGGGCTGCGGTGCGCCGTCGTCTCCTCCAGCACCAACGCTCGTGACGTCCTGATTACGGCCGGCATCGCCGAGCTCTTCGAAGTCGTAATCGACGGCGTGCTCGCCGAGCGAGAGCATCTCGCCGGCAAGCCCGCACCCGACACCTTCCTGGCCGGGGCTCGAGCCCTCGGTCTCGAACCCGCGCAGGCGGGCGTGTTCGAGGACGCGCTCGCCGGCGTGCAAGCAGGGCGGGCGGGACGCTTCGGCGTCGTCTTCGGCGTCGACCGCGTCGGCCAAGCCGATGCGCTCGGTGCGAACGGGGCCAACGTGGTCGTCGGTGACCTGGCCGAGCTGCTGTGATCGTGCGTACGCTGGCGGCGCGGCGGCCATCGGAAATGCAGATCGTTTGACCGTGATCGGGTGTTGCGCCGCGCGCGGGCGTGCGATTTGCTCGGGAGAGCATGCCCACCCCGCATTCCGAGGATCAACGATGACCGCCACTCGCTCACCGCACAGCACCGCCGATCTCGCAACCGTGGCTCGGCTCGCCCGACAACTGCGCGTGGATTCGATCCGGGCCAGCACCAGTGCGGGCTCCGGTCATCCGACATCAAGCATGTCAGCGGCCGATCTCATGGCGGTCCTCGTCGCTCGCCATCTCCGTTACGACTGGGAGCAGCCCAAGGCGGCCGGGAACGACCACCTGATCTTCTCCAAGGGGCACGCGTCACCGCTGCTCTACTCGATCTACAGGGCCGTCGGGGTCGTGTCCGACGAGGAGTTGATGAGCAGTTACCGGCGGTTCGGGTCCCGTCTGCAGGGCCACCCGACCCCGGTGCTGCCGTGGGTCGACGTCGCGACCGGATCGCTCGGGCAGGGACTGCCCGACGGGGTGGGGGTCGCGCTGGCCGGCAAGTACCTCGACCGCCTGCCGTTTCGAGTGTGGGTGCTGTGCGGCGACAGCGAGATGGCGGAAGGCTCGATGTGGGAGGCGCTGGACAAAGCGAGCCACTATCAGCTGTCGAACCTCGTTGCGATCGTCGACGTCAACCGGCTCGGTCAGCGCGGGCCGACCGAACTGGGCTGGGATCTGGGCGCCTACGCAAGCCGCGCGCACGCCTTTGGCGCGCGCGTGCTCGAGGTCGACGGGCACGATCTCGCGGCGCTCGACGATGCGTTTACCGAGGCGGCCCAGCCTGACGAGCGGCCGACGGTGATCCTCGCGCGAACTATCAAGGGCAGGGGGTTCTCGGAGGTCGAAGATCGCGAAGGCTGGCACGGGAAGGCGCTCCCCGAGGACATGGCGGCGCGAGCGATCGCCGAGCTGGGCGGGGAGAGCAACCTGATCGTGCGTGGACCGCTCCCTCTCGCCGAGTACGAGAACTCGCACGGCGCCGGCTCGGCGCCCGAGGCAAGCCCGGCGATCTCGCCTACGAGCTATGCGCGAGGCGACAAGGTCGCCACCCGCCGCGCGTACGGCGACGCCGTGACCGCGCTCGGCGCCCGCGATCCTCGCGTGGTCGCGCTCGACGGCGAGGTCAGCAACTCCACCTACGCCGACGCGTTCGCCAAGGCTCATCCGGACCGCTACTTCGAGATGTTCATCGCCGAGCAACAGATGGTGGCATCGGCGGTTGGCCTGAGCGTCCGCGGCTACAAACCGTTTGCCTCGACCTTCGCGGCGTTCCTCACCCGCGCCTACGACTTCATCCGCATGGCCGCGATCTCGCAGGCAAGCGTGCGCTTGGTCGGGTCCCACGCCGGCGTTGAGATCGGCGCGGACGGTCCGTCCCAGATGGCGCTCGAGGATCTCGCGATGATGCGAGCGGTGCAGGGCTCGACAGTCCTGTACCCCAGTGATGCCGTCAGCGCCGCAGCGCTCGTGGACGAGATGGCCCGCACGGACGGCATCAGCTACCTGCGCACCACGCGTGGTGCCTACCCGGTGCTGTACGGCGCCGAGGAGTCCTTCCGTCCCGGTGGCTCGAAGATCCTACGCTCCGGCCCATCGGATGCCGTCACGCTGATCGGTGCGGGTGTCACCCTGCACGAATGCCTCCGTGCGGCCGATCAGCTCGCGCTGGACGGCATCCACGCGCGCGTGATCGACCTCTATTCGATCAAGCCCATCGACACCGACATGCTCGTCGCCGCCGCGGATGCGACGGGCGGCCGGCTGGTCGTCGCCGAGGACCATCATCCCGAGGGCGGCCTCGGGTCGGCCGTGGTAGCCGCGCTGGTCGAGGCCGGAGTCCAGCAGCTCCGCCTGGCGCACCTGAGCGTGTCCCAACTGCCTGCCTCGGGCACGCCGGCCGAGCTACTCGCCGCCGCCGGCATTGACGCTCCCCACATCGCATCGGCCGCCGCTGCGTTGATCGGCAAATGATGATCAGGGCCCAACCGCGAACTCCCCGAGGCGGTCGAAAGTCGGCCAGCCGGCGCGATCGACCGGGGGGTACTCGATGCTCGTAGCCGGGATTCGCCGCACCGGTGGCGAGGTTGGAATGATCGATGTACCTGGGCCGCGTCCGCTGGCAGGGGACGAGGTGCTGATTCAGGTCAGGGCGGCGGGCGTAGGGAACTGGGATGAGATCGTTCGGACCGGCGGCTGGGATGTCGGGCGCCGGCCGCCGATGGCGCTCGGGGTTGAGGCCGCCGGAGTGGTTACGGCGGTGGGGAGCAAGGTCACCGACTGGATACCAGGCGATGAGGTGATGACCCATCCGCTCCCGTTGCGAGACCAGGGGACATGGGCCCCGACGCTGATCGCTCCTGCGGCGGTGCTCGCCCGGAAGGCGGCGGGTGTCCCCTGGGAGGTTGCAGCGGTGTTTCCGGTGCCCGCGCTTACCGCCGTGCAGGTTCTTGACGAGGCGCTGGGAGTCGGTCCCGGCGATCGACTTCTTGTGAATGGCGCCGGCGGCGTGACCGGTCGCCTGTTGGTGTCTCTCGGGTCGCTCCGCGGCGCGGAGGTAGTCGCAACCGCGGGCGCTCGCAGTCACGCGCCGGTCGCCGCGCTGGGAGCGCGCCATGTAATCGACTACCACGAGCAGGACTGGCCCGATCAGGTTCTGGCGGTCACCGACGGCTCGGGTGTTGCGGCGGCCGTAAACGCCGCACCCGATGGCGCGGCGGATGCGATCCGTGCGGTTCGCGACGGCGGTCGTCTCGCGACCATCACCTCGGATCCGCCCGAACAGGAGCGAGGGATCACGGTCTCGAGCGTCTATGTGAGACCGGACGGCGGCCAGCTGGACGGCCTCGGGCGGCTGCTCGCGGCCGGACAGCTCGAGATCTCAGTCGCAATGAGCTACGAGCTACTCGACGCCGCCGATGCGCTTGCGAAGGTGGTCAGCGGGCGTGCCGACGGGGCTGTCGCGCTCACGCTCTAGAGCCCGAGGACTACACCTGTCCTCGTCGTCGATGCCGTATCGACTCACCCCCGCGGCCGTGAAATCTCTCGCCCAAAGTACGCAACCGCTGGCAGCGCGGTCAGGGCTTCCGATCTCGGCGGTGCAACCGGTGACTGCGAGCAAGCAGATGCCTGTGCCATCTGACGAAGCGGCCACAAATCTGGATCGTAATCGCCGGTAGCCGTCACTGATGGCGCGGGACCCCTAATGGCGAGGCGCTATCGAGGCATAGCTAGGAGCTATTTACGGGGCGAATCTCGGCCCTACGGTTGTCCGTCAGGGAGCCAGAACGAGTTGATTGTCGGCGCGGACCCCGGCGTGTGCCCGAGCCCTGCGAGGGCTTCCGATCGTTAAAGGAAAGGTTTCGACCATGTCTGCCCCGGCCACAGTGGCGAAAGAGAAGCCGTCACGGCGAGTAACTCTGTCACCACGTGCGTCGTTTTGGGCGGCGGCCGCATTCGCGTTCCTGGCGTTTGCCGCGAACACCGCGGCATCACCCCTTTACCGGGTCTACGAGAACCAGTTCCGCTTCTCCCCGACAACGCTCACCCTGTTGTTCACGGTCTACATCGTCGTCCTGCTGATCACGCTGCTGTTGTTCGGCTCGGTGTCTGACTACAGGGGTCGTCGGATCGTGATGCTGGCGGGTCTGGCTTTCGGTGCGGTCGGGTGCGGCTTGTTCCTCATCGCCCACGGGGTTGTGCTGCTGTTTGCGGCCCGGGCGCTGCAGGGTGTCGCGGTTGGCCTTATCTCCGGAGCGGCCAGCGCGGCACTGCTCGATTTGCGACCACGCGGCGGCGTCGCACCGGTCGTCTCCAGCGCAGCGCCCACGGGCGGCCAGGCCCTCGGCGCAATCGGCGCTAGCGTGCTCGCCCAGTACGCGCCGGCGCCGACCCACCTGGTCTGGTGGCTGTTACTCGGGGCTTTCATCATCGGCGTGGTCACCGTACTGGCGATGCCAGAGCCTGGAACGATGCGCCCCGGCGTTGTGAGCTCGCTGCGGCCGCATGTGAGCGTGCCGCGCGCGGCCAGGGGCGCCTTCGCCACGGCGGTGCCGGCCCTCGTGGCAATCTGGGCACTCGCCGGCTTCTTTCTGTCGCTGGGACCGTCGCTTGCCGCGCAGCTGCTGCACTCGAAGAACTTGCTCTGGGGCGGCATCTTGATATTCCTGCTCACCGGTCTAGGGGCCGCAGCCTCGGCCTTGCTCGCCACGAAGAATCCGTCCGTGGTGATGCTGGGCGGCTGCCTGCTTCTCATCATCGGAGCCTTGGTGACGTTCGCCTCGATCGAGACCGGCATCGCAGCAGTCCTTTTCGTCGGCACGGCGATCGCAGGGCTCGGCTTCGGACCGGCGTTCATGGGCGCCTACCGCGCCACGGTCACGGCGGCCACGTCCGACGAACGGGCGGGCCTAATCACTGCGATCTACATCGTCAGTTACCTGGCAACTGGCATTCCGGCCGTGCTCGCTGGCATCGCGACATCGCACTACGGCCTGCACAAGACCGCACTTGTGTATTCGGTTGCGGTCGCGGCCCTGGCCGCGGTCGCAGTCGGCAGCCTCCTGACCCGTCAGATGGCTCCCGGACGGTTGCAGCGTGGAACCCGCCATGCCGAACCGCCTCCAGGGCCGGGCACGGTGCCGCCGTGCACGCCACTCAGGCCGCGCCCCGGAGAAGCGACAGCGTGAGCGCCTAGCTGCGGGGCGTCCCCAGCGCTCAAATATTCGGAAACCGCACCGAATTCGAATTGCGCCGGGCCGCTCGCCGGCGACGAAGCTTGCGGTCGAGAATCAGGCCCGGCGGCCTACCGCGCGCGTCCGCTTACACCACCGAAGTCGAATTCCTGTTCATCGCGGGGGGCCGTTGTCGCCACCGTGGCCACGCTGCTCATCCCAAGCAACCGCGACGGTCGCTGCGGAACCGGAGCGCCCTGGCCGCACGCCGCCGGACCGAGCTCGGCCCTGAACGTCGCGCGAGAAAGGATCAAGCGCAAGGCGACGGCGATGGCGATCGCGGCCGCTACCGAGACATCGTTCGCCGAAGAGGTCGAGACGGAACCCGACCTCGAGCTGCATCTGCGCGGGCGTAGCTGCCGATGCCCTGCCGCCAACGTCAAAGGCCTACCGCGAAGAGGGCCCGATCAATGAGTGCGGGCTGATCTGCGGCTCCAGCGGCGAGCTCAGTGGCCCACGTCCGGCGGCCGCGTTCGTCGGCCCGCCTAGCGCAAGCCGCTGGAGCCCTCGCCGCCGGGGTGCCGAAACCGACTCGGGAAGAAGCGGCCACTCGCGTCGGCACGAACGTTCTCCGCTTGGCCCGCGAGGGCTGCCGGGACGATCGCCGAGAAGGCCGCAAGGACGAAGCCCAACAGGCACACCACCCCGATGGCGTGTGCCCACGCAGCGTCGGCGAAGGTGAGGAGCCCAATTCCGGCGATGAAGCAGGAGACCGCCGCCCGCGTGGCCCAGCGCGGCCCGAACGTCGCTCGTCGCGCGATCCCCCCGAACGCGGGGCGCTCATCGCCTTCGAAGCGGCCAGTGAGCGTGAGGCCGAACAGAAGGCCCAGAGAGGGGAAGGTGAACCCGGCGCCAACCGCTACCGCTACGACGATCCAGACGAGCGTGTCGTGTCCCGACGCCCCATTGTTGATGGTGAGACCCGGGAGGATGGTTGGCCAACGGGCAAGCGCCCAGCCGGCGATGATCGACGCGACGGCGACGGCCGCGCCGAAACGCGCCGCGTCGAAGCGCCGCCTCCAGACGAGCGCGAGCGTTGTCACACCGGCGAGGAACGACACGACTACCGCAGCGAGCGCGTCGCCGGTCAGCAACGCGTGAAAGAGCCGGTGGTAGTCGCTGTTGACCACGACGATGCCACCAAGCGCAGCCGCGCCGGCCACCACCCCGGCGCCGAGCGCTCGCCGTCGGAACGCTTGCTCGAGGGGACGCTCGCCAAGCCGGGCCGCGTCGGCCGCCAGATACACGGCCGCCAAATACGCGCAATTCGCCACGGCCACCGCGCCGACGAAGATCGAAGTCGGGTTCAACCAGCTCGAGAACAGGTGCCCGCTGGCGTTGCCGACGGGGACACGGCCGGTCGCGATCGCGCCGATTGCCGCGCCGAGCGCGAACGGCGTCAGCACCGAGGAAACCGAGAAGATCGTGTCGATCACGCCCGACTCACGGGGACCGGAAGCACCGGCGCGAAGCGCGTAGGCAGCGCCTCGGAGGATGATCCCCAGAGCGGCAATGAACAGCGGCACCGGCAGGGTGGAGGCGATCGAGCCGAACGCCCGTGGGTAGGACGTCCAGAACACGGTCAGGACGAAGATCAGCCAGACGTGATTGGCTTCCCACACCGGCCCCATCGAGCGATGGGCGTGCGCACGGATCTGGTTGGCGCGCTCGCCACGTCCCGCGAACAGCTGCCAGAATCCGGCTCCGAAGTCGGCGCCGGCGAGTGTGGTGTAGAGGGCGAGCCCGGCGAGCACGAACGTGAGCGGTAGCGCCTTAAGCAGCATGGCCCTATGCCGCCTCCAGTGACGGTTCGGCATCGGGTGCGAGATCGAGCGGCGCGCGCGCGAGCCGTCTGAGCACCCAGGCGACGCCGCAGCCAACCACCAGATAGGCACCGGCGAGCGCGGCGTAGCCGACGGGGATCCCGTGGGCGCCGGTGACCGCCGCGTCGGTAGGCATCACGTGGTAGACGACCCAGGGTTGGCGACCGACCTCCGTGACCACCCACCCCGCGATCAGCGCGACCACCGACAGCGGGCCGGCGAGCACGAGTGAGCGGTAAAACCAGGCCGAGCTGGGAAGCCGCTTGCGCCGGATCCACGCCACCAGATACACCACCCCGATCAGCCCCAGGAGCGTGCCGATCCCGACCATCGCCTGGAACGCGGCCCGCACCACGTTCACCGGCGGGCGCCGATCGGCGGGCACGGCGTTGAGGCCTTGCACGGTTGCGTTCCAGTTGTGAAACGCCAGCAGCGATAGCAGGTGGGGGATCTCGATCCCGTACCTGACCTGGCCGTTGTGGTACCAGCCGAGGAGGTGCACGGGCGCGGCGGGGGTGGTGCTGGGCAAGCCCTCGAGCGCCGCGAGCTTCGTCGGTTGTGACTTCGCCACATCGCGCGCGGCCCAATCACCGACCGGTCCCTGCACGATCGACGCCAGCGCCGCGATAGTCAGTGGGATCGCCAGCGCCGTCCGCTCGTAGCGTCCCCACCGTCCCCGCAGGCGCCCGAACGCGTACACGCCGGCGAGGACGAAGCCGGTGACGACATACCCCGCGACGTACATGTGGATCAGTTCATGCCACAGATAGGTGTTCTCGAACAGCGCCCTGAAGGGGTCGACGTCGAGCACCCTGCCGCCGTGCAGACGAAATCCGCCCGGGTGGTTCATCCAGGCGTTGACCGAGATCACCATCAGCGAACCGGTGAACCCGGTGATCACGATCGGGATCCCGCTGAGAAGATGAGCCCGACCAGAAAGCCGGCCCCACCCGTACACATAGATGCCGATGAAAATCGCCTCGATGAAGAACGAGAAGCCCTCGATCGCGAACCCCAGGCCGAATACGCTCCCAAACGTCCCGGTGAAGTTCGGCCACAGCAGCCCCATCTCGAAACTCAACACGGTTCCGGTGATCACACCCACCGCGAACAACGTCACCATCACCCGTGACCATCGCCGCGCCAGCGTGCGGTACACCTGATCACCAGAACGTAGATACAGCCACTCGGCAAACAAGATCATTACGGGAAGCGAGATCCCGAAGCAGACCAGGGGAATGTGCACAGCAAACGACAGGGCCTGCATCTGCCGCGCCTGCAGCAGGTAGTGCTGATCGACCGGCGCGAAGACGGCCAGGCTCGCCAAGGGGTTGGTCATGCCCGCGCCCTCGAGCCGGTTGACCGGCGGCGCGTGAACCAGTCTCTCCGCGCCGTCGCGGTTCGCGGCGTGCGCCCCAGCGGTCCGGTGAGCGCCGCGGTGATCGAGGCGCGCTCAAGCGGCCCGTGCGCCATCCTGCCCGTCCGGGACGCGACTGCGTTCGAGCGGAGTAACGAGATCGACGTCGTCCGACCCTCGCCGACTGAGCAGCACGTTCGGCGTCGACGCAGCCGCGCGATCGTTCGTGGCCCCGACGGCTACCGGCCTCGGGGCGATGGCTCCCCGGGGACCGGATGACGATCGACCCGATCGCGACGCGTTCTCGAAGCTTGTGTCGGCCCGCCGCACCCGCGAGCGACGGGCCCGCCACCGCCTGGTCACTTCAAGCCCGAGCAAGCTAGTGAACCCGGCGGCCGCGTAGTAGAGACCGGCCAGCACGATGATGAACCCGCCCGGGACAACGACGAACACGACTCCGATGAGTAACAGCACCGGCAGGAGGAGCAGAATCGGTGCATAGGCAACAATGAGGAACACGTTTGCTACTCGATCCGCTCGAGGCTCAAGCTTGACGAGCGAGCGCCCGCGGTGACCGTCAGCGCAGACGCCGTCTCGATCGCAGCGGGGTGTACGGACTGGGAAACGGTCACCGCAGCGCAGCCGGCACGGAACTGCCGCTGACACCGGGCCGGCGGACGGCGATCAACTGTGGTGAGGGGCGAGCGAGTGACGGTCATGACGAGTCGGCCCAGGTGGGGCGACAAACGCGGGGACGCGCTCGAGTCGAGCGCAGGTACGACTATCGGGGCTGACCGCTCGTGTTCAACAGTCACCGGCGATTGCGCGATCAACGCGACTGATCATGGAGTGATCGCCGCGGGTTATCGCCCGATCGGGCGGCCTGCGGTGGCACGGGCGTCGCAGCGCACCCGTGGCCCGGGCGGATCAGGGCGAATGCGACCCTTACCGGTTCGTTACGGCGTCGTGAGCCGATCTACGCGCTCGCCCCGAGCGACCAGGATCTCTGATACGAGGGCTGGCCCGAACAGCCCGTGTTCGATCACGCCGGTGGTGCTCGAGAGCCGCGCCGCCATCGTGTCGGGGTCCTCGACCTCGCCCAGATAGTCCGCGATGGCGCCGCCGTCCGGGCTTCGTGGAACGTCGCGCAGCCGCACCCGCCCCAGCCGCGCGAGCGTCGCCGCGAGGCCGTACTCGAGGAGCTCGAGCGGGATCGGCGGGGACAGCCGGTCCACGGTCTTGTTCGAACCGACGATGACCACGAACCGCTCCGCCGCGGCGGCGAGGGCCTTCTCGCGGGTGTGGGCTGCGCCGCCCCCCTTGACCAGCCAGCCCGACGGCGCGACCTGGTCGGCACCGTCGATCGCGAGGTCGACGCGCGCGGGGGCGCCGGGCCCGCTGAACGATTCCACCCTCATCCCCAAGTCGCGTGCCGCGCGCTCGGTCGCGCGGGAGCTCGTCACGCAGCGCACGTCGAGGCGCCGCGCTGCCAGCGCCGGCAGTAGATACGCCACGGTTGAGCCCGTCCCCAGACCGAGGATCATCCCGCTCTCCACGATGTCGGCGGCCGCCCTGGCGACGACCAGCTTTTCGTGCTCGACAACCGCAGTGACGCTCATCGCGTGCAGGCCCAGGCCGAGCAGGCGACGCTTAGCCCAGCGCCTTCTCGGCGTGTCCTCCGAACTGCTTGCGCATCGCCGAGAGAACGCGGTTGGTGAAGTCGTCGAGGCCGCGCGAGCCGAAGCGCGAATACAGAGCGGCGGTCAGCACGGGGGCCGGGACTCCCTCCTCGACCGCGGCGAGTGTGGTCCAGCGGCCTTCGCCGGAATCCGACACGCGGCCAGAGAGCTCCTCCAGCGAGGGAGACTCGCATAGGGCCTGGGCGGTGAGGTCGAGCAGCCACGAGCCGATCACGCTGCCGCGGCGCCACACCTCGGCGACGTCGGTCGTATCGATCTCGTACCGGTAGTCGCCGGGGTTCTCCAGCGGCGCCGTCTCCGCGTCCGCCTGACGCCGATGCAACCCTGCGTCGGCGCCGCGCAGGATGCTCAGCCCCTCGGCGTAGGCAGCCATGATCCCGTACTCGATCCCGTTGTGGACCATCTTCACGAAGTGGCCGGCGCCACTCGGACCGCAGTGCAGATAGCCGTGCTCGGCGGGGCTCGGCACGCCGTCGCGCCCGGGGGTGCGAGGCGCGCCTTCGACGCCGGCGGCGATCGAGCCAAGCAAAGGACCCAGGAACTCAACCACCTCCGGCTCTCCTCCCAGCATCAGGCAGAAGCCGCGCTCCTGTCCCCACACTCCGCCGCTCGTGCCGCAGTCGATGTGGTGGATATCGCGGTCGCGCAGCTCCGTGGCGCGCCGGATGTCGTCCCGGTAGTGGGTGTTGCCGCCGTCGATGATGATGTCGCCGGGTTCGAGCGCGCCGGCCAGCGTCCGGATTGTCTCCTCGGTGATCCCTCCGGCGGGAACCATCACCCACACCACACGCGGCCTGGATAGGGCCGAGACGAGCTCGTCGATCGTGTAGGCCGGCGTTGCTCCGTCGGCGGCGAGCGCGTCCACCGCCGCGGGGAGGCGGTCGTACCCCACGCAGCGGTGGCCGTCCGCCATCAGGCGACGGGCGATTCCCGCCCCCATCCTGCCCAGTCCGACCATTCCAAGTTCCATCGGCGTGTCAGTGGTCATCTTCAATCCTTCGGGTCGCGGTTTTGGTGTGTCTGCTCGAGCACGGGCGCGCGTGAGCGCATCGCGCGATAGCGGCGAATGAGCGTGTTTGTGGAGCTGTCGTGGGCGAGTCGCGGCTCGGTCTCACTCCCGAGCTCCGGGGCGATCTGCTTGGCGAGCATCTTTCCGAGCTCGACGCCCCACTGGTCAAACGAGTCGATTCCCCAGATCGCGCCCTGGGTGAAGACGCTGTGCTCGTAGAGGGCGATCAGCGTGCCCAGCGAGAACGGTGTCAGCCGTTCGGCGAGAATCACGTTGGTGGGGCGGTTTCCCGGCATCACTCGGTGAGGCACGGTCGACTCGGGCGTTCCCTCGGCGCGCAGCTCCTGCTCGGTCTTGCCGAACGCGAGCGCCTGCGCCTGGGCGAACACGTTGGACGTCAACAGGTCGTGCTGGTCCCGCAGGGGATTGAGGGACCCGGCGAACGCGATCAGGTCGAGGGGAATCAGCTTGGTCCCCTGGTGGAGCAACTGGTAGAAGCTGTGCTGACCGTTCGTTCCCGGCTCGCCCCAGTAAACAGCACCGGTTTCGTAGTCGACCGGCAAGCCCTCGCGCGTGACGCGCTTGCCGTTGGACTCCATCGTCAGCTGCTGGAGGTAGGCCGGGAATCGCTTCAGGTACTCGCTGTAGGGCATCACCCCGGCCGTCTGCGCGCCGAAGAAGTCCCCGTACCAGATCGACAGCAGCCCAAGCAGCACGGGGAGGTTGCGCTCGAACGCCTCCGTTTCGAAGTGCTCGTCCATGGCGTGCAATCCCGCCAGCAAGTCCTCGAAGCGCGGTGGCCCGATTGCGAGCATCGTCGAAAGGCCGATCGCCGAGTCCATCGAGTAGCGGCCGCCGACCCAATCCCAGAAGCCGAACATGTTGGCGGTGTCGATCCCGAAGCTCGAGACTTCCCGTGCGTTGGTCGAGACGGCGACGAAGTGATGCGCGATCGCCGCCTCGTCTTCCATCGCTGCCAGGCACCACTCCCGCGCGGCGCGCGCGTTGGTCAGCGTCTCGACGGTTGTGAACGTCTTCGAGGAGACAATGAACAGTGTCTCCTCGGGAGCCAGGTCACGCGTTGCCTCGACGAAATCCGTGGGGTCGACGTTGGAGACGAAGCGAAAGCCAAGGTCCCGGCGTGTGTAGTGACGCAGCGCCTCGTAGGCCATCGCCGGCCCGAGGTCCGAGCCGCCGATCCCGATGTTGACGATCGTCTTGATCGGCCTGCCGGTATGGCCCCGCCACTCCCCCGAGCGCACCTGCTGTGCGAACGCGGACATCCGGTCGAGCACCCCGTGGACCTGCGTGACAACATCGGTCCCGTCGACGATCAGCGACCGGCTCCGCGGCATCCGGAGCGCGACGTGCAGCACTGCCCGGTTCTCCGAGACGTTGATCTTCTCGCCGCGGAACATCGCCCGGATGCGGTCGCGCAGGCCGCACTCGCGGGCGAGCGCGAGCAGCAGCCGAATCGTCTCCGCCGTGATCCGGTTCTTGGAATAGTCGAGGTACAGGCCGGCCCCCTCCGCCACGAGCTGCTCGCCCCGACTCGGGTCGGCGGCGAACAGCTCTCGCAGATGCAGGTCCTTGACATCCTCGTGGTGCCTGCTCAGCGCTCGCCAGCATTGGCGCCCCGGCAGGAGGGTCACGCCGCCACCGCCGTGACCTGGTCGTCGATCCGGCTCAACAGGTCCTCCCACGACTGGACGAAGTTGCGGGCTCCGTCCGACTGGAGCGTCGCGGCCAGCGCGTCGACGTCGATGCCCGCGGATTCGAACTCGGCCAGCGTGGCCTCCGCACCGCCGCCATCGGCGGGGATAGGCTCGCCGACCCGACCGTGGTCCGCGAAAGCGCGCAGCGTCGACTCGGGCATCGTGTTGATCGTGTGCGGCGCGCGCAGCCCGTCGATGTACATCGTGTCGGGAGAGGCGGGATCCTTGGTGCTGGTGCTGGCCCACAACAGCCGTTGCACACGCGCGCCGGCGTTCGCGAGTCGCTGCCAGCGATCGGAATCCATCAGCCGTCGATACGCCTGATAGGTCTGCAGGCCAACGGCGAGCCCGAGCCGGCCGCGCAGCTGCTCGGGCACGCGGTCGATCACCGCGGCGTCCCAGCGGGAGATGAACACCGACGCGACCGAGGACACATACGGGCCCAGCCCGGCCTCGATCCGGCGCTCGATCCCGCGCATGTACGCATCGGCGCTGGCCAGGTATTGCTCGCGCGAGAACAGCAGCGTGACGTTTACCGGCACTCCGGCGAAGATCGCCTCTTCGATCGCCGGCAGCCCCTGCTCGGTTCCCGGGATCTTGATGAACACGTTCTCTCGTTCCGCGCGTGCGTGCAGGTCGACCGCGGCGCGCACGCTACGGGCGGTGTCATGGGCGAGCAGTGGCGAGACCTCGAGAGATGCCCAGCCGTCGACCCCAGCCGTCCGCTGATGGATCGGCGCGAACAGGTCCGCCGCTCGCCGGAGGTCCTCGATCGCCAGCTCAAAGAACAGCGTCTCGCGGTCGGCCGCCGGCGCCGTCTTGGTGCGGATCTCGTCGTCGTACGCGCCCGACCTGATCGCCTTGTCGAAGATCGATGGGTTCGACGTCAGGCCGGTGATCGAGAACTCCTCGACGTATCTCCGCAGCTGACCTGAGTCGAGCATTTCTCGAGTGATGTTGTCCAGCCACAGGCTCTGACCAAGGTCCTGTAGCTGCGCGGTCGCTTTCATGCCGTCTCCTAGTGGGGCGTGTTTGCCGAATGGTTAGTCTCGGGTCGCTCGCTCACAACAGGGAACGGCGATCGACCGATATGCGTCCGCTTTTCCGATTCGTGCGTCGGCCGGAAATGCGTGGAACAGTCACCTTTGTGGTGGTCGTTGTGCGGGCTTCGCAGTCGATCTCACCTGTCGCGGAACGTGACCGCGGCCAGTTGCATGCTCGCGATCACCAGGTAGAGCACGGTCGCGGTAAGCGGTCCCACCAGCCAGGAGAGCCAGCTATGGATGTCGCCAAGCAGGGACACGGCGCCCAAGGCGGCGCCCACCGCGATCCAGTCAAACACGCCGGCGAGCACCCGAGTCTCGTAGCGATTGTTCGGCTTCGTCGGGCCAAGCGTCTCTGCGGACACTGGCTCCAGCAGCTGGACGACCAGGTAGAAGCCGGCAATCGCCCCGGCCGCAAAGAGGAATGCATCCGCGGTGGTCGGAGCACCGAGGGAACGCACGAGAACCGCGCCAGAGCCCCAGATCGCCAACGTGTATCCGTAAGGGACGGCGCTCGTGGAGACAACCGTGGCAAGCGCAGCGCGCAGCGTGACACCAGCGGCGCGCTGCTCATCGGGCGATCTAGCCATCGCGTGCAGCGATCCCGCCGGCGGCAGAACGACGCGGCAGCCCGACGCCTGCCGCTGTGAGATCGAGTCTTCGCATGGGGCCAATTGTGGGTCCGGGCAGTACGCCCACAAGCCCGCTCGCCGATCGCCTGATAACAGGCCGAGATGGACGCGCCATCAAGCGGTGATCGAGGTGCCGCCCATGCCTACCACGCGCGATCCCGCGATACCGAACGCGGATCGACTCGTAGCGACGGCTTGTTGTGCGGTGTCAGGACTGCGATTCCTTGAGGTCATGAACGGCAGTCAGAGCAACGCGCGAGTCCTACGGACGGTTCGCTTCGGAGGCCACGATCCAGCGTCCGCACGCGCGCGTCGCTCATCGCGATCGTTGGAGCCCAGGCAATGACTCTGCACGCACTCCGGCCGTTTGAGGCGAGCACGCTCGCCGAACCGATAGCGACTGTCGAGCAAGATCTCCGCGGCGAGAACCCTCTCGTTGAGGGGCTCGAGAGGCTGCCGGTGCGCCCGACCACACTTGTCATGTTCGGCGGGACGGGTGACCTGGCCCATCGCAAGCTGCTGCCCGCGCTGTACAACCTCGCGCACGACGGTGCGCTGCCGGAACGCTTCCGGCTCGTCGGCGTCGCGCGATCAGATCACCCGCACGAGGACTTTCGCCAGATGGCACGCGAATCGATCATAAGATTCTCGCGGCGCGAGCCCGACCCCGATGTGCTCGATGGCCTGATCGCGGACATCCGCTACGTGCCGGGAACGTTCGACGACGACGACGTCTACGCGGAGCTGGGTCGCGCGCTCGACGAGTTCGACGCCCAGGCGCCGGGCACGCTCAATCGCGTGTTCTACCTGTCGACGGCGCCGCGGTTCTTCGCGCCGATCTCCGGCAAGCTCGCCGCGGCGGGACTGCACCGTGTGGAACACGCGCAGACACGGATCGTGATCGAAAAGCCGTTCGGCTACGACCTCGGTTCGGCCCGCGCGCTGAATCGTCAGATGCTGAGCGTGTTCGACGAGTCCCAGGTGTTCCGGATCGACCACTACCTCGGCAAGGAGACCGTTCAGAACCTGATCGCGCTGCGCTTTGCCAACGCGCTGTTCGAGCCGATCTGGAACCGCAACTTTGTCGACAGCGTCCAGATCACCGCGGCCGAGGACGGCGGCATCGGCAGCCGCGCCGGGTACTACGAGGGCGCGGGCGCCCTGCGCGACCTCGTCCAAAACCATCTGCTGCAGCTCCTCGCGCTGCTGACGATGGAGCCGCCCACGTCGCTTGAGGCCAACCGGCTGCGCGACGAGAAACTGAAGGTGCTCGAGGCGATCACTCCACCCGCTGAGGCCGACGTCGCCGAAATGGCCGTCCGCGCCCAATACGGCGCAGGGGCCATCGGAGGCGAGCCGGTCCCAGCCTACGTTGAAGAGGAGGGGGTGGCGCCCGAGTCGCGCACCGAGACATACGCTGCGCTGCGCGTTCACGTATCGAACTGGCGCTGGGACGGGGTTCCCTTCTACCTGCGGACCGGCAAGCGGCTAGCCCGCAGGACGACCGAGATCGCGGTCACGCTAAAGCCGGTGCCGCACGTTACCTTCCAGGGCCTCGGATCGGTCGGGGTCCAGGCCAATCAGCTGATTCTCAAGATCCAGCCCGACGAGGGGCTGTCCCTCTCGCTCGGCGCGAAGATCCCCGGCGCGCGGATGCGGATCCGTCCGGTCAACATGGAATTCCGGTACGGGACCTCGTTCCTGTCGGAATCGCCCGAGGCCTACGAGCGGCTGATTCTCGACGCGATGCGCGGCGACGCCACCCTGTTCACTCGCAACGACGAGATCGAGGCGCTGTGGGGGAT
>DASYFZ010000601.1:0-1749 GCA_036000295.1 Solirubrobacteraceae bacterium | reverse complement strand
GATGTAGGTGCGCGGGTCCTCGACGTCCTCAAACGCGCGCCCGGCCGCGGCCCATTTCGAGCTCACGGCCGGCGCCACGTACCGCGCCACGAAGTCATGGGCCGCGCACCAGTGGGCGAGCTTGGAGCGGTTGATGCCGGTGCGATACAGGTCGTAGACGTCGGCGTACAGTGCGGCGACACCGTCGGCGACCGTGGACCACTCGATCGTGAGCTGGTTATCGGCCCAGGTGATGTGGCCGTGGCGGTGCAGGTAGGCGAACAGCAGCTGGCCGCCGAGCCCGTCGTAGTTGCGCGCCCGGGGGCCGGTGATGGGGAACCGCAGCAAGCGGTCAAACAGGATCGCGTACTGGACGTAGCGCGCGAAGGCCAGACCGCCGCGCTCGAGCTCCTGGGCCTGGGTGAACGCCGTCAGGTCGCAGCGCAACTCCTCCAGCGAGTACATCCAGTACGGCGAGCGCTGGCGGATCATGAACGGATCGAAGGGCAGCTCGCCGTGGCTGTGGGCGCGGTCGTGGATCAGGTCCCAGAGGATGTAGGCCTGCTGGGAGATGTCGGGCCGGGCGAGCATGCACGCGGCGTCGGGCGGAAGGTTGAGCTGGAGCAGCTCGGCCGCCTCCCCCGCGACGCGGCGCAGGCGCGCCGACTCACGGTCGCAGAAGATCGCGCCGAAGTTGTTGACCGGGCGCCCGGCGACCGACACGGTCTCGGGGAACAGCGTCGCGCACTCGCTGTCGTAGCCGCGCGTCGCATCGACGAGCTCGACCGGCACGAACTTTGGGTTGTCGTAGCGCGAGCGCTCGAGCTCGGCCACGTGCTCGGGCCAGGGCACCCGGACGATCAGCGCCTCAAAGCACGTGTCACGCGATCCGTTCTGTTTGTACATCGGGAACACCACGAGGTCTTGCACTCCGTCGCGGCGGTAGCGCTCGGGGCGGAACGCCTCGAGCGAGGCGGTGAAGTCCGGGCGCTCGAAGCCGTGGTCGGCCCATTCGCGGAGGTCGGCGCGTACCGCGTCGAGGTATTCGCCCTGGTGCTCGAAGCGTGGAGCCAGCCTTCCGATCGCGTCGATCATCCGCTCGACGTGCCTGCCGGCCTGCCCGGCGTCACCGGTGAGTGACCCGTCGGGCGCTTGCAGCAGCGCCAGCGCGTTGGTTTCGTCTCGCAGCTCCGTCCATGCCGCATCGCTGCTGACGGCGCCGTCGCGCGCGGCCTGATCGCTGAGCGCCGGCGCACTCGCGGCTGCCCAGCCGACGAGGTTGCACCAAAGCGCGCGATGGTCGAGCTCGCCGATGCAATCGTCGCCGAACAGGTCGGAGTCGGCGAGCACCACGACGCGGCCGCGGCCGTGACGGGTGGCGACGATCAGCGGCGCGCCCGGCGCGGATGCGCTGGCGTGGGCGCGCGCAAGAACGCGCGCACCGTTCGCCGAGGCGATCGTCGTCGCCCGGTACAGGCACGCGGAGTTGACCCTGGCCAGCAGGTCGCCCTCGCGACCGCGCCCGCCCTCGCAGAGCTCGGCGAGGATCCAGCTCGGGGCGCCCTGGCAGTGCTCGTAGTCCTGCACCGTGTCGTTGCCGAGGTGCAGGTCGAACGTCGCCAGCAGCTCGTTGACGTTGTTGCCGTACTTGTCCTGCTCGGTCTCTCCGAGCACGACCAGTCCGCCGCCGCGCTCCACGAAGCTCGCGATCGCCGCGAGCTCATCGTCGCCGAACCGCGGTGACCCGGTGCCGGTGGTCCGCTCCCAAGC
>DASYFZ010000503.1:0-10462 GCA_036000295.1 Solirubrobacteraceae bacterium | reverse complement strand
ATCGCCAGCAGCCCGCCTGGCGCAAGCAGCGAGCGCAGCACGTCGACAGCGCGCTGCGCCTTCGCTGGATCGCGCGGACTCTCATCCCAGCCGACGTGCTCGAGCGTCGAGACGGCCACGATCAGATCGAACTCGCCGAGGCCGCCGAGGTCGAGCACGTCGCGATTGAGCACGCCCGGCGCCTGCTCGTACTTGTCGACCACCACGTGCTGCTGCGGGCGGTAGTGCGACAGCACGTTGCCGATCTCGAGCACCCTGCCGAGGGCGTGCGCGTCGACAAGCGCCTGCGCCACCGGAACCTCGACGGCTCGCTCGGTCAGCCACGTGAACTTGTGGCGGCTGTAGAGGTAGCGATGACGCTGACCGTCGAGCTCGAACTCGCCGTGGGAGCCGGCGAGCGTCCATGGGAGGCCGGCGACGAGACCGGTGCCCCAGCGCGCGAGATCGCCGACGACGGGCCGGGCGCCGCGCGCGGCGAGCGCGCGCCGGGTGCGCTCCGGCATCGACTGCGGCGTGTATCCGTTTTCGCTCACGTCGTCGCGGTCGCTGCCTTACGGCGCCGGCGGGTCCCGATCCACACGGACGCGAGCGCGCCCAGCAGCCCGACCAGCGCCACGAGGCTCACGATCCAGCCGATCCGCCAGCTCGCGGGCTGATAGCGCATCACGATCGTGTGGTGACCGGGGCCGATGCTGACGCCGCGCAGCACGTAGTCCACGCGCTCGATCGGGGCTGGCTTGCCGTCGACGGTCGCCTTCCAGCCCGGGTAGTAAGAATCGGTGAGCACCACCAGGCTCGGGTCGGTGGCGGTCGCGTCGATCACGACCTTCTGGGCGCCGTAGGAGGCGAGCTTCGCGGCCGCGCCCGGCGGGGTCGTGGCCGTGCCGTCGTCCTGCTGGATCCCTGGGACCGCGTGCTCGGTGACCGCAACGTGGTGGGCATCGAACCCGGGCGCGGTGACTGCCGCGAGCGCCGTCTTGTCTCCGGCGATCGTGCGCTGGCGATCGACGACGAATACGCGTGGGAGCGCGTTGGAGTTCGAGTACACGACGCCGTCCTTGCCCTTGTAGGCGACGCGCAGGCCGGGCCCGTGCAGCGGCGTGGCGATTGCCTGAAGCGGCCCGACGAGCAGATCGGACACGCTCAGAAGGCTCAGTGCACGCAGCGCCGCCGGCGTCGCGCTCGCGAACTCCTCGGGCTGGGTGAAGTCGCCGACGCCCGGCGCCACGCTTGCCCGCCACAGGTCGTCGAAGCGCTTCTCCACAGGGAAGTCGTAGCCGCGCGCGTCGTACAGGCCGAAGCGCATCGCGAGGTCGTCCGGGAGTGGCTGGCTGAGCTGGATCGTGCTGACGCCGATGAACCGGTTGGGCCGCTGTGACTGCAGGTAGCGAATCGCACCGGTCGTCGGCGGAACCGCGGTCGACTGCTTGATCGCCGGGTTGAAGCCCATGTTCGCCCGGAACAGGTCGGCGGCGATCAGGAGCACGATCAGCGCCACGAACGGAGTAACGCCCAGCCTGCGCGTGCCCCACAGTCGCGCCGCGATCAGCGCAAACCCCGCTCCCGCCAGCGGCAGCCAGATCAGCAGCGAGCTGTCTCTGATGATCGCCCCCGTGCTCGCCGGAATCGCCAGGCCCGACGCCGGCAGCGGCGGATGCTCGAACCCCCAAGCGACCCGCAGGCCCCCGCCCAACTCGCTGACGCTGAGCGTCCCGGCCGCGATCAGCCAGACGATCGGGATGCAGACGATCACTCCGGCGCTGATCAGCACCGCGCGCCGCAGCGACGGGCGTGGCAGGCGCACCGCGCTGAGGTCGTCGATGCCCCAGCCTGCGAGTAATGCGATGCACAGCAGGAAGTAGATGAGCAGCCGCTCGTTGTGGGCGGCGCTGAATCCCGGCAGCCCTGAGACCACGCCGAAGATCGGCTTGATGCCGACCACCATGCACACGCAGAACAGCGCGAACACGACCACCGCGATCCGCTCGGCGGTGCGTCTCAGGATCAGCGCGGCGGCGGCCAGCATCAGCGTCGCCGCCCCCGCGTACCAGCCGCGCACCTGCATGAACGCTGCCAGGTCGAGCTGGGTCGGCCTGCCCCAGTAGTCGTGCAGGAACAGTGCGCCGAGGTACTTGCGAGGCCAATAGCCGGCCGCTGCGTTGGCCCGGCGCGAGAGGTCGCTGGAGTGCAGCACGAACTCCGCCAGGGGCGCCAGGACGAGCGCCGCCAGCGCCGTGCCGGCGAGCATCGCGATCACGAATGCCGCCGTCGGCCTGACCAGCGTGCGGGCCGGCGCACGCTCGCGGCGCCATTGCAGCAGTGCTCGAAACACGAAGAACACCACCAGCACGAACATCAGGTGAAAGCTCGACTCGGGGTGGCCGCCCAATAACTGCACGCCGACGACCGCGGCGAGTGCGGCGACGCTGAGGCGGCCGGGTCGCCGGACCAGCAGCTCGCAGGCTGCGAGCGCCCACGGGATCCACGCATAAACGCTGGTCAGCGGCCACGCCAGCCACACGACGAAGAACGTCCCGAACGCGAACACCAGTCCGGTCACGAGCGCCCCGCCGAAGCGCATGCCGAGCAGCCGCCCGAACAGGTAGGCGCCGAACGCGCCGAGGAACAGCTTCAGCATCGCGACCACCGCAAGCGACTTCCAGAACGGCAGCAGGTAGGACGCGAGGCTGAACGGCGAGAACACGGCCGACTGCCCGTCCGCCAGCAACGGCCGTCCGGCCATGATGTACGGGTTCCACAGCGGCACGGTCGGCAGTTGCGAGCGCGTGTACTGGAGCATCGGTCCGAACACGTCGGCCGAGTCGGCGAGCTCGAAGTTCGTCCCCAGGCCCGGGACGTCGGCGGGCTTGGAGGCCTGCCAGGGGACTGAGCTCAGCAACGTGTCCGAGCCCGACAGTGTCCGCCCGGGGAGTACTCCCTGGCCCACCATCAGCACGGCGAGCACCGCGTAGATCACGGCCGCGCTCAGGGTCGGGCGTGCGCTCCAGAATGCCCACAGGCGGCGCCCACGGCCGCTCGGAGCGCGCTCCGAGGGCCCGCCGTCATCCCGGACCGCAACCGACGTCGGGGCGCTGCTCACGGCTGGGGAGGGTATCGGCCGGGAGGCCCACTTGGCCCGCACGCCAGTAGAGTCTCGCCCCCGTGGAGCCCACGATCGACCTCACGGCAGCAGGGCAGGGAGCCCTCCTGTCGACCGCAAACGGACACGGCGAGACGTCCGACGCCGAAGCCGCGATACGCGCGAGCGCTGCGTCGCCGCTGAAGGTGCTGGTGCTGGCCGACCGCGACTGGACGCATCCTCAGGGCGGAGGGACTGGAGAGAACGTGTACCACAACGTTGCCCGCTGGGCGCGTTGGGGCAACGAGGTGACGGTCGTCGCGGGCGCCTATCCGGGATGCGTGCCCGTCGAGCAGGTCGAGCCCAACCTCGTCGTGCATCGCATGGGCGGCCGCGGCTCGGTGTTTCCGCGCGCGGCCTGGGCGGTGATGCGGGGCCTCGGCCGCGACGCCGACGTCGTCTTCGAGGTGATCAACGGGATCGTGTTCCTGACGCCGCTGTGGCTGCGAAAGCCGCGCGTGGCGCTCGTCAACCACCCGCACCGCGACCTGTACATCGGCGAGTTCGGGTCGCGCATGGGAAGGATCATGTCCGCGCTCTTCGAGGAGCTGCCGCTGCGGATGCTCTACCGGCGGGTGCCGTTTCTGACGATCTCGGGATCGGCGCGCGACGAGCTCGTCAGCATCGACGGGATCCCGTCGCAGAACATCACGCTCGCGTACTGCGGGATTGGGCCCGGGCCGTTCGAGCCCGGCGACCGGGCGGTAGATCCGCGCCTGCTGTACGTCGGGCGGCTGAAGGCCTACAAGCGCATCGAGGTCCTGCTCGACATGCTGGTGGCGCTGCCGCACGAGGTCTCGCTCGACATCGCCGGCCACGGCGACCACGGCGAGACGCTCTCGGACGAGATCTCACGCCGCGGGCTGGGCGAGCGGGTCCGCGTTCACGGGCACGTCGACGAGCAGACCAAGGCTGACCTGTACCGGCAGGCTTGGCTGCACGTGACCGCGTCGGCCTCGGAAGGCTGGTCGCTGACCGTGATGGAGGCGGCCCTGTGCGGGACGCCGAGCGCGGCGCTGGCGGTCGGCGGCCTGCGCGAGTCGATCGTCGACGGGCAGACAGGCCTGCTTTCGAAGACGCCCGCGGAGATGACCGACCGGGTCCGTCTGCTGTTGGCCGATGACGAGCTGCGCACACGCCTGGGCGAAGCCGCGCGCGAGCGGGCCCTCACGTTCACCTGGGATCGCACCGCGGCAACGACGCTGGGCGTCGTGCAGGAGCGGGTCGCGCGGGCGCGGGCGCAGCGGGCGCCTTGAGCTCCAGCGAGGCCACTGCGGGCGCATCGACGTTCGAAGAAGCGCTGCGCCTGATCGACGGGGTCGAGGGCTGGCTCTCAGAGGGCCAGGCACGGATGCTGTGGGATTGCGCGCGCGAGGTGCGCGCGCCCGGGCGGATCGTCGAGATCGGCTCCTTTCGCGGCCGCTCGATGATCGTGCTCGCCTCTGCGGCCGCACCGGGGGTCGAGCTCGTGGCGATCGATCCACACGGCGGCAGCGACCGCGGACCGCAGGAGATCGCCGCGGACGCACGGCGCGGCGACGCCGACAACGACGCGTTTGAGTCAAATCTCAGCCGCGCCGGTGTCCGCGACCGCGTTCGCCACGTGCGGATGTTCGCGCGCGAAGCAGTTGGCGAGGTCGCCGGCGACATCGACCTGCTGTACATCGACGGCGCCCATCGCTACCAGCCGGTCCGGGAGGACATCGAGCTGTGGGGGGCGCGCGTCGCGCCCGCCGGGACGATGCTGATGCACGACGCGTTCAACGCGATCGGCGTCACGCTTGCCCAGCTGCGGCTGCTGCTGCTGTCGTCGACCTGGCGCTATCAGGGGCGCGAGCGATCGCTGGCCCGCTACCGGCGCGCCCGTCTCGACCCCCGGGCGCGGGCGCGAAACGCGCTCGGTCAGCTCGGCGGCCTGCCGTACTTCGTCCGCAACCTCGTGGTCAAGGTCCTGATCGTTGCGAAGCTGCGGTCGCTGGCGGCCCTTCTGGGTTGTCGGGAGGATTGGCCGTACTGAGCAGCGGGTCCTCGAGCGAGGCCTCGGGGTCGGCCAGCGGCACCGTCGTCGATGGCCATGTGCGGCGCAGGCTCGGGAAGCGCAGCACCGGCACCAGCGACAGCGCCTCGATCGCGATCGGCAGCGAGATCTTGCTGTCACCGACCGTGCGGTCGCGGAACACGATCGGCACCTCCGCCACCTGGAAGCCCGCGCGCAGCGCGCGATACGTGAGCTCGATGTTGAACACGTAGCCCTGCGAGCGGAGCGTGGGAAGCTCGACCGCCTCGAGCACCTCGCGCCTGATGCAGCGAAAGCCACCCGTCAGGTCGCGCACGTCAACGCCGAGGATCGTGCGCGCGTACAGCGATCCCGCGCGACTCAGCAGCCGGCGCAGCGGCGGCCAGTCGGTGATCGCTCCGCCCGCCACGTAGCGAGAGCCCAGCGCGAGGTCGCAGTGGGCTACGGCCGCCAGCAGCTCGGGCAGGTACGCGGGATCGTGCGAGAAGTCGGCGTCCATCACGATCACGATCTCGGCGCCGCCTTGCAGGGCGTGCTCGAAGCCCGCGAGGTACGCGCGGCCCAGTCCCTGCTTACCCTGGCGGTGCAGCACCTCGACCGCCGGCAGCTCCGCGGCTAGCCCGTCGGCGATCTTCCCGGTGCCGTCCGGCGAGGCGTCGTCGACGATCAGCAACCGATGCTCGCCGGGGGCGCACCGCTCGAGCTGGTCGAGCACAGCACGGGAGATCCGCTCGACGTTTCCGGCCTCATTGAACGTGGGGATAGTGACCCAGACCCTCGCCTCGTCCATGCGGCGCAGCCTACCGCGGAGCAGGCGAAACGCGCCCCACGACTAAGCTCCCCGCCGATGCGGACTCGTCGCCGGGAAGTAGGAATTCCCCTGCTCCTCGGCGCGGGGGCGTTCGCGCTCGCGTTCGCACAGCGCCCCGGGCTGGCCACGGCCGACACGAAGATCAACCTGCACGTCGATCCTGGCCGGTTCCTTGCCGACGTCGCGTCGATGTGGACGTCGACTGGGCAGCTCGGCGACGTCCAGAGCGGACAGCAGACGGGCTACCTGTTCCCGATGGGCCCGTTCTTCGCCGTCGGCCACGCGCTGACCATCCCGGACTGGATCGTGCAGCGCCTGTGGCTCGGAACGCTGCTGGCGCTCGCCGCGTGGGGAGTCGTGCGCCTCCTGGATGCGCTGCTCGGGCGCCCGCGCGGAGTCGCGCACCTCGTCGCGGGCGCGGTGATGCTCCTTAACCCCTTCGTCGTCACCTACGCCAACCGCACCACTGTCACGCTACTCGCGTACGCGGCGTTGCCGTGGCTGCTGCTCGTCGTGCACCGCGGGCTGCGCGAGTCGCACCGCTGGCGATGGCCGGCGGCATTCGGGCTGCTCGTCGCGGCGTCGGGGGGCGGGATCAACGGCGCCGTGACGGCGTGGATGCTGCTCGGCCCGGCGCTGCTGCTCCTCTACGAGATCGCGTTCACGCGGATCGGGTGGAGACAGGCGCGTGGCTTCGTGTGGCGGTCGCTGCTAACCACGTTGCTCACGTCGCTGTGGTGGATCGTCCCCGCGTACGTGCAGTCCTCCTACGGGATCGACTTCCTGCACTTCACCGAGCAGCCGGGCACGATCTGGGGCACCACCAGCGCGACCGAGACGCTGCGCCTGATGAGCTTCTGGCTGTCGTATGTGGGGATCGGCTTCAACGGGCAGGCGATCCCGTACTTCGACGACCAGCACACGCTGCTGTTCTCCCTGCCGGTCGTGGTCGCGACGCTGCTGGTCCCGGCGCTTGCCCTCGGGGGCTTCGTGTGGACGCGCAGATGGCGCTACGGGCCGTTCTTCCTGGGCTTGGCGCTGATCGCCGTACTGGTCATGCAGGCGGGCTATCCCGACGGCACGGCGCTTCGCCACGGCCTGACCTTCGCCTACAACCACTTCGCCTCGGTTCGGTTCCTGCGCGCGTCCTACAAGGCGGCGCCGCTGCTGGCCGTGGCGCTCGCGTGCCTGGCGGGGGTCGCCGCGGGACAGGCGTGGTGGCGGCTGGGCGTGATGTGGCGCCGCGCGATCGGGCTGGCGGCGGTCGCCGGCCTGCTGGCTCTTGCGGCCTGGCCGCTGGTCACCGGCAGGGCCCAGGACCGCCAGGTGTCCTACAAGGCGATTCCGACCGCGTGGCGCGCTGCGGCGCGCGACGTCAACCGGGGCCTCCCGCGCAACTCGCGCGCGATCGTGCTCCCCGGAGACCTGTTCTCGTTCTACACCTGGGGCGGCACCGTCGACCCGATCCTGCCTGCGCTTTCGAAGCGAGCGGTGGCCGAGCGCACCGAGGTTCCGTACGCCGATCTGCGGGCGACGGATCTGCTGTGGACCGTCGACGGGCTGGTGCACCAGCGCAGGCTGGTGCCAGGCCAGCTCGCTCCGTTGCTGTCGCTGATGGGGGTGCGTCAGGTGATCACCGGCACCGACGACGACCTGGCGCGAAGCGACGCTCCGCCGCCGGCCGACGCCGCCTCGGAGCTCACCGCCCAGGGGCTGGCGCGGCCCGCGCGCAGCTATGGGCCGACGTCGAGCTTTGCCCCTAGCGGGGTCGGTCCCACGCAGAGGCTGGCGCAGGTGCGCCGCTACAACCTTGCGCAGGCGCGGGGCATCGTCCGCGTGGAGCCGGCCGCCAACCCCATCGTTGTCGACGGTTCGGCCGACGCGCTCGCGGGACTGGCCGCGTTTGGGGCGCTTCCGGCAAACCGCGTGCTGCTGTACGCGGGTGACTTGAGCGCGTCTGCGCTACGACGGTCGGTCGTGGGCGGGGGCGATGTCGTGATCACCGACTCAAACCGCAGGCAGGCGTTCGTTCCCGGGTCGCTGGACCAGAACGTGGGACCGGTGCTGGCACCGTCGCAGGACGTCAGCGCCGACGGGCTGATCCTGGACCCGATCGACCGCGGTCCCGACTACCAGACGGTCGCGAGCTACAACGGCGTGCGGCTCGTGCAAGCGCCCGCGTCGCCGTTGGTGCCGCAGTTCCCCGAGCACGCGCCGTTCGCCGCGATCGACGGGTCGGCGCAGACGGCGTGGCTGGCGGACCCCACGCTGACGCCCGACCGGCGCTGGCTTCAGGTCGACTTCGTCCGGCCGCAGGCCGTGCCCTACGTCGACCTGATCCCGTACGGCGACGCGGGCGGCAGCGTGCGCGAGGTCGAGATAGCCGGGCATCGGTTCCCGGTGCACGCGGGCGTCAACCGCCTGAACCTCGGGCTGAAGTCGGCGAGCGGCTTGCGCGTCACGCTCACCGACGTCTCACCGCCGGCGCCCGGTGCGACGGCCGGCGCAGGCGGAATCCGCGAGCTCGCGATCCCGGGTGTGCGTGGCACCGAGCAGCTGCGCGCGCCGGTCGACGCGGCCGCCGCGCTGCTGGGCGCCAATCTCGATCGCGTGTCGCTCGACTACCTGTTTCGCCGGACCACGGGCGACGACCCGTTCTCCCGCAACACGACGTCTGCGCCGTACTCCGCCCGCGACGTGCGCGATCCCGGGGACGCCGAGCTGGTGATGCGCCGGACGTTCGACGTGCCGGCGCGGCGCAGCTTCACGTCCTCGGCCTGGGTCAGCGCGTTCCCGCAGACCCCCGATGACACGCTCGACCGCCTCGCCGGCTACCTCGGGCGGGTTCACGCGACCTCCTCGAGCAGGGCCCAGGGCCAGCCACAGTGGCGTGCGTCGGCAGCGTTCGACGGCGACCCGGCCACCGCGTGGATCGGCGACTTCGGCGCCGGAGCATCGGCCTGGATCCAATGGAGTACGCCGAGCCCGGTGCGGGTCACGACACTGACCCTGCGCCCGGCGGCGCAGCCGGTTCGCACGCCGACGCTCGTGCGGGTGACGTGGCCGGGCGGCTCGACGGGCGCTTTACGGGTAGCCGCCGGAGGGCGCGTGAAGCTGCCGCGGCCGGTGCAAGCGGCGCGGTTCCGGGTCGACGTGCTGCGCGCGCAAGCCCCGGCCGGTGCGACGGCGGCCGACCGCAGGGCGGTCGGGATCGCCGAGATCGAGGGTGCCGGCGCCCGCGTGCCGCCGCCGCGGGCGGCGACGCTGAACACGCCGTGCGGGACGGTCAGCTTCACCGTCGGCGGCTTTAGCGTGCCGATGCGGGTGAGCGGATCGATGGCCGCGTTCGATCAGGGCACGCCGCTGCGGGCGACCGCCTGCGGTCAGCCGGTGAAGGGGTTCGATCAGGTGACGGCTGCTTCGCACGCTCCGAGCCCCGGTCGCCCGGTCACGCTGTCGTCCGGAACCCAACAGCTCGTCGTCAACCCGGGGCCGTTCGCCGTCGACTACCTGCGCCTCTCATCGCCCTCAGCGAGGCCCCCGCTTGCCTCCGGTTCCAGCGGGCATGTGGTCGCCGCGGGCACCGCCGGGCGCGGTTCCTACGACCACGTGCGCGTGTCGGTCTCGCGCCCGTCGTGGCTGGTCCTCGGCGAGGGCTACAACCGCGGCTGGCAGGCTTTCTGCGACGGCCGCTCGCTGGGGACGCCGACGCCGATCGACGGCTACGCCAACGGCTGGCAGGTGCGTCCCGGCTGCAAGGCGGTGCGGTTCGCATTCGCCCCCAACCGCGTGGCGAAGCTTGCGTATCTGGTGTCGGCGATCGCCGCACTGCTGTGCCTGTTCGCGTTGATCGGAAGCCACCAATGGCGAGTGGAGTCGCGGCGCACAGCGGCGCGCGACGAGCGCGAGCAGCAGGTGTTCCCGGTGCGACCGGCCGGGGCGCCGTGGCCGGTGGGAGCGGCGCTGGTCGCCGCGGTGATCGCCGGCCTCGTATTCGGATTCGTGTTCGGGCCCGTCGTCGGCCTGGCGTCGATCCCGGTAACGGCGTTCGTGCTGTGGCGCGGCGTCGGGGCGCGGCGGCTGACGATCGCTGCCGCCGTTCTACTCGGCGTGCTGGTACCGCTTGCCTATGTGCTGCACCCGGGCAGCTCCGCCGGGGGCAACCACTTCGGCTACGCGCACGACCATCTCGTCGCCCACTACCTCGCGGTGGCGGCGATCGGGCTGCTTATTGGGGCGCTGTGGCGGACGCTTGCGGCGTCCCAGGGGCGACGACGGCGTCGCGGCTCAAGGACTTCAGATGCCTCCGAGCCGCGACCAGCTCCCCCAGCACCGGCAACACCACCCGCGGGATCGACAGGCGTGACCCCGGCCGGTTGACCCACGCGATCCCACAGGGCCTGACGCGGTAGCCAAGCCGGCGCGCGATCGCCAGCGCCTCGGCGTCAAACGCCCAGCCGTCGATCCGCGCACGCGAGAACGCATCCTCCGCGGC
>DASYFZ010000526.1:0-5533 GCA_036000295.1 Solirubrobacteraceae bacterium | reverse complement strand
CCCGGATCAGACCGTCGATGGCTACCACGTCGACATGCAGGGTCATCCGAAGCTCCACGCGATCCAGGCGCAGTTCGTCCACGTCGACGTGACCGACCCCCACGGCAAGCGAGTCACGTTCGTCCCCTGGTTCGGCGCGCTTGCGCACGCGATCTTCTTCCATCAGGGCTCGCTGGACTACTTCCACACCCACATCTGCGCGCCCAACGCTCCCAACTGCGGCGCGCTGCCCGGCGTCACCGCGAGCCGCGTGGCCGGCACCTCCACGGCCCCGGGGAAGCTGACGATCGGCGTGCTGCTGCCGGCGCCGGGGACCTGGCGCCTGTTCCTGCAGATGAAGCTGGGCGGCCGCGTCGTCACGGCTCCCTACACGCTGAAGGTGGCGTCATGACTCCGGGCGGCGTGTGGGTTCGCCTGCTGGCCTCGCTGGTGGCGCTGGGCGCCGGCGTGGCGGCGCTGGTGATCGCGATCCTGCTCGTCCACACCGTCCTGGGGTAGCGCCCGAATTCCCCGATGTGGGGCGAGAAAGCGATGAAATAGTTCGCTTTCTCGCCCCACACCCCGGGAGAGGGCTAGTCGTGAACCGCGAAGCGGCGGCGGACTACCACCAGCGCGGCGGCGGCGGCAATCGCGATCGCGGCCAGCACTGCCACGAGCACAGCCTTCGACGCCCGGCCGCCCGAGCCCGATCCGCCGCCACTGCCCTTCAGCGGATGGCCGGCGGCGGCGGCGAGCTTCGGCACGGCGAGGATCGCCGCACGGGCGAGGTCGTTGCTCTTGGTGCCGGCCGGCTTTGCGAGCGACGCGGCCGCCGCCTTGGTCTTGGCGTCCACGCCCTGGACCCCGTAGCCGGCCGCCATCACCACCAACAGCGGCTGCTTGGTCTGGAAGCTGATCTCCTGATCGAGGAAGTCGGCGTACTTCTGGGGCTGGCCGAACAGGCTCGGAATCACGCCGAGGTCGACCGGCGCGCCGATCAGCGCCACCTTCAGCGGGAAGTGGGCCTGCTTGGCGGCTGCGGTCTCGGCGTTGAGCTGCTTCTGGAGCGCCGGCGACGTCGGCGGGCTGTACGGGTAGAACACGTTCTCTCCGAGCAGCACGTCGCTCGCCGGATCGCCGTCGGCCAAGACCGCCGCCGGCAGCAGCACCGAGGCCAGCAGCGCCACCGCCAGCGATCTGAGCATTCGCGATCGCACCGCGGAGTAGATTAGACGCGTGTCGGAAGAGGACCGTGTCGCCCGCAACGAGTCCATCGCCCGCGAGGTCAACGAGGCGATCGAGCACGGTCGCGGCCCAGCCGACGTGCAGGCGGCGGTCGCGTTTCGGTGCGAGTGCGGGCGCCTGGGCTGCAACAAGCTGATCGACGTGACGATGGGTGATTACGAGCGCGTCCGCTCGCATCCGCGTCAGTTCCTGATCGCCACCGGGCATGAGCAACCCGAGTTCGAGACGGTTGTCTACGCCGGCGAGGAATATTCGGTGGTCGAGAAGCAGGACGAGGCTGGGCGCGAAGCCGAGGCGCGCGACCCGCGCTCCTGAGCTGCCGCGCGACCCTCGCTCCGGAGTTGCTGCGCTACCCGCGCGTCTGCGACTGCAGCCAGAAACTCATCCGCACAGCGGTGCCGCCGGACTGCGGCTGGCGGATCGTGAAGTCGTCAGTGACCTGCGAGATCAGGCCGAGGCCCATGCCGAGCCCCGGGGTATCGGTGTGCGTCTGAAAGCCAAGTCCGTCGTCGGCGATCTCGACGACGAGCTCCCCCTGAGCAGTCCACGCGGCAACGTGGATGCAGCCGTTCCTCTTCGGATACGCGTGGATCACGGCATTGGTCAGTGCCTCGGACACCGCCAGGCGGACCGCCTCGAGCTGATCGTCGTCGGCTCCCGCTGACCTGGCCACGGCTACGAGCGCACGACGCGCCAGCGGCACGGAATCGGCCACGGCCGAGTAATCCCTGCTCAGAGTGGGTGAAAAGTCTTCTCCCAATGTGTTTCTAGCCAGAACACTCATAGCTGCTTTCGCTTCAGGGATACCCAGACTCTCGATCGAGTAACCGACCCATCTGCACCGCGGTTTGCAGGCAGTAATGGGACCGGCCGGCCGGCGGTCCAGCCGCCGTCCTGGCACCATCGCCAAAGATGGATATCGACGATCTCTACGGGGCTCCGCTCGATCGTTTCGTGCCGCAGCGCACGGAGATGACGAAGGCGTTGCGCAAGGAGGGCCGGCGCGAAGAGGCCGCCGAGGTGGCGGCCCTGCGCAAACCCTCGGTGGCCGCCTGGGCCGTCAACCAGCTGATCCGGACTCAGGCCCGCTCGGTCAAGGACCTGTTCGATGCCGGCGATGCGTTACGCCGAGCCCATCAACAGGCCGCCTCCGGACGCGGCGACGCGCAGGCGCTGCGCAAAGCGACCCAGGAGGAACGCGCCGCCGTCGACACGCTGATCGAGGCGGCCCGCGGCCTGCTCACCTCCGACGGGCACGAACTGAGCCCCTCGGTGATCGACCGCGTCGCCGAGACGCTGCGCGCGGCGGCGCTGGATCCGGACGCGCGTGCGCAGGTGGGCGACGGCCGGCTCGAACGCGAGCTGCGTCATGTCGGACTGGGGTTCCTCGGCGACACCGGCCCCGCCGCGCCCGCGCCGGCCCCGAAAGGTAAGGCGCCTGCTCCGAAGGGTAAGGCGCCTGCTCCGAAGGGCAAACAGGACCAGGAGCGTAAGGCGGCCGAGGCCCGCGAGCGCGAGCGCTCCCAGGCCCGCGAGCGCGAACGCGCCCAGGCGCTCAAGGACGCCCGAGCGACGGAGAAGGACGCCCGCCGCGAGCTCGAGCGGGCGCAGAAGGCCGCCGGCTCGGCCCAGGCGCGGCGCGACAAGGCGGCCGCGGCGCTCGACGACGCCGAGCGCGAGCTGACCGACGCGCAGGCGCAGGCGGAGGCCGCGACGGCGGCGCACCAGCGCGCGGCCGAGGAACTCGACCGCGTCCAGACCCAATAGGGTTCGCGCGTGCGCTTCGCTGCTGACCGGCCCCTGGGAGTCGCGCCGGCAACCGTGCGCGACTACCGCGAGCTGGCGCGACGCAGGCTGCCTCGCCAGCTGTTCGACTACATCGACGGCGGCGCCTACGAGGAGGCCACGCTGCGCGCCAACGTCGACGATCTGGAGCGCGTGCTGCTGCGCCAGATCGTGATGCGCGACGTGTCGACGCGCGATCCGTCCGTGGAGCTTTTCGGGCAGCGATTGGAGCTGCCCGTGATCCTCGCCCCGGTCGGGCTCGGCGGCATGTTCGCCCAGCGTGCGGAGGTGCAGGCCGCGCGCGCGGCGGAGCGCGCCGGCGTCCCGTTCATCGAGTCGACGGTGTCGGTGTGCAGCATCGAGGAGGTCGCCCGGGCCACGTCGGTGCCGCCCTGGTTTCAGCTTTACGTGATGCGCGACCGCGGCTACGCCCAGGAGCTGATGGCCCGTGCCCACGCCGTCGGCTCGCCGGTGCTGGTGCTGACCGTCGACCTGGCGGTGGTCGGGGCGCGCCATCGCGACACGCGCAACGCGATCGCCGGCCGACCCTCGAACTGGGCCAAGGCCCGCCGCGGGCTGGACCTGATCTCGCATCCTCGCTGGATCCGCGACGTGCCCGTCGGAGGCAAGCCGCTGACGTTCGGCAACCTCGAGAAAGTGGTTCCGGGCGCGACCAGCCCCGGCGACTTTCGCAAGTGGGTCGACGGGCAGTTCGACCCCAGCGTCACCTGGGACGACATCGCGTGGGTGCGCCAGAACTGGACCGGGCGGCTGCTGGTCAAGGGCATCCTCGATCCCGAGGACGCGCGGCGTGCAGTTGAAGTGGGCGTGGACGGCGTGGTCGTCTCAAACCACGGCGGCCGCCAGCTCGACTCAGTGCCGTCCACCGTCCGCGCGCTTGCGGACGTGGTCGACGCGATCGGCGGTCAGACGGAGGTGCTCGTCGACGGCGGCGTGCGCACCGGGCTCGATGTCGTCAAGATGGTCGCCGTCGGCGCCAGGGCTGTGCTCATCGGACGCGGCTGGGCGTGGTCGGTCGCCGCGGCGGGTGAGTCAGGGGTGCGCCACGTGCTGGCGATCCTCAAGGCCGACATGGACGTCGCGCTGGGGCTGATCGGCCGCAATTCGATCGCCGACGTCGACCGCTCGGCGCTGTATCACTCGGGCGCGCCGGTCGTGTCCTAGAGACGCGGGGCGCCGCGGCACATGGGCCGCAGCGCGCACGCGTTTGCGTCTCCTCAGACCCTCAGGTCTTGATCAGGCCGTGCGGGTCGAGCACGAACTTCTTGGCGACGCCGCTGTCGAAGTCCTTGTATCCCTTCGGGGCCTCGTCCAGCGAGATCACGGTGGCGTTGACCGCCTTGGCGATCTGGGCCTTGCCGTGCAGGATCATCTGCATCAGGCCGTGGTGGTACTTCATCACCGGACACTGACCGGTGGTGAAGCTCTGGGACTTCGCCCAGCCCAGGCCGATGCGGATCGACAGCGAGCCCTGCTTGGCCGCCTCGTCGGCCGCGCCCGGATCACCGGTCACGTACAGCCCCGGGATGCCGAGCTTTCCGGCTGCTCTGGTCACGTCCATGATTGAGTTCAGCACCGTCGCCGGCGCCTCGTGCTCTGAATCGGATCCGTGGCCGCGGGCCTCGAAGCCGACGGCGTCGACCGCGGCATCGACCTCGGGCACGCCGAGGATCTGCTCGATCTGATCCTTTGGGTCGCCCTTGGAGACGTCGACGGTCTCACAGCCGAAGCTGCGCGCCTGCTTCAGGCGCTCGGGGATCAGGTCGCCGACGATCACGACCGACGCGCCCAGCAGTTGCGCGGAGTGCGCCGCGGCCAGACCGACCGGGCCTGCGCCGGCGACGTACACGGTCGAACCCGACGTGACCCCGGCCGTGTAGGCGCCGTGGTAGCCCGTCGGGAAGATGTCCGACAGCATCGTCAGGTCGAGGATCTTCTCCATTGCCGCTTCCTTGTCGGGGAACGGCAACAGGTTCCAGTCGGCGTACGGAACCAGCACGTATTCGGACTGGCCGCCGACCCAGCCGCCCATGTCCACGTACCCGTAGGCCGAGCCGGGACGGTCGGGGTTGACGTTCAGGCACACGCCCGTGTTGCCGGTCTTGCACATCCGGCAGCGCCCGCACGCGATGTTGAACGGGACCGAGCACAGGTCCCCCTTCTTGATGAACTCGACGCCCGGGCCGGTCTCGATCACCTCGCCGGTGATCTCGTGGCCGAGAATCAGGCCCTCGGGCGCGGTGGTGCGACCCCGGACCATGTGCTGGTCGGAGCCACAGATGTTCGTGGAGACGCACTTCAGGATGGCCGCATGCGGAAGCTTGCGGCCGACGTTAGCCGGATTGACACCGGGCCCATCCTTGAGCTCGAAGGTGGGGAAGTCAATGTCCTGGACCTCCACCTTGCCGGTGCCCATGTAGGCAACGCCGCGGTTATCTGCCATTTCTCCCTCCTCGGTTGAATGTGCAGTACCGCTGGCCTACCCGCTCGCCGGGAGCTTGCA
>DASYFZ010000506.1:0-1872 GCA_036000295.1 Solirubrobacteraceae bacterium | reverse complement strand
CTGTTGACGCTCTACGAACACCTGTTTGGCCTGATGACTCATGGGTAGGCCAGTTGTATGGCTACACAGACAAGAACACAGCGCGAGCAGGCGGGCAAGAAGGCCGCCGCGACTCGTAAGAGAAACGCAGCAAGCCGTTCGACCGCCGCCACGCGGCGCTCGGCGACGCAGACTCGCAGGACCGCCAAGCGCACGACGCGTTCGGCATCGCAGACCGGACAGTCGGTCCGCACGACGGCGCTGACCGGCTCCACCGCGATCGCGCGTGAGCTGGACGCCGCCACGACTCGGCTCGAGGCGGTGGCACTCGGCGCCCGCCGCGGGGTCGCGATTCAGGTCGGCGCGGCGCTTGAGGCGCGCGACGCCGTCAAGCGCACCGCGCAGTTCGCGGTTCGCACCGCGAGCCGCCGCCGGACGCTGAACCGGCTGGAGCGCCGCGGTGAGCGCGCGCTCAGCTGGGACAAGCGCTAGACGTACCCGAAGACTGCAGCAAAGGCCGGCCGCAAGCTCGCTCGCGGCCGGCCTTTTTGCTGCCCGCACCGGACCCGCCCGGGCCTGCGGGGCACTGAGCCTCGTGCGAGAATGCGGTCCCCCGTGGACCTCGAAGCATTCGAACTCGTCGTCCTCCGCCGTCCCACACAGCCGCGCGATTACGACGACGACACGCTTGCCCGCATCCAGCGCGAGCACCTCGCCTACCACGCATCGCTGCGTGACTCAGGCCAGGTCGTGACCAACGGCCCGGTAGCCGACCAGCCCGACGAATCGCTGCGCGGCTTGACCTTCTACCGAACCGGATCGCTCGACGAGGCACGCCGCCTGGCGCAGGCCGATCCGGCGGTGCAGGCAGGCCGCCTCGAGATCGAGGTGATGACGTGGTACTGCCCGCCGGGCACTATGTTGTCCGCCGGCAGAGCGGTGACGCTGTAATCGAAAGGGAGCCGACATGAGCAGGCACGCAATCCGCGCGGGCGCGGTCGCGATCGCGACATGCTTGGTATTCGCGCTGGGAGCTAGCGCGGCGCTGGCCGGCAGGACGCAGATCCTCGTCTCAGACGGGAATGCGACTGCAGGCAAGACGCTGCAGGTCAAGCCGTTTCAGATCATCTGGACCGGCGACGCCACGGGCATATTCGCGGGCCGCGGCAAGGCCGGCAAGCACCCCAAGTTCGGCGCGCTGTACTGGAGCAAGTGGACCGCGACCGAGGGCAAGGGCTCTGGCGCCAACTGGCTCAACGACTGCATCCCGTTCTGTGCCGCCGGCAAGTACACCCCGTTCAACGCCAACTTCACCGCCTACCGGCCCCGTGTGATCTCGGGCTTCAAGGTGTTCACGCGGCTCAAGGTCGTCTACACGGGTCGCGTTCCCCACGGCTACAAGCGCACCGGCGTGTTCACGCTCGGTCACAACCGCAAGCAGTTCTTCTGGAACTTCCCGGTCTAGGGCCGAACAGCGGCAGCGAGCTCGGCGGCGAGGTCGCCGTTGGGCATGACCACCACGTCGTCGAGTTCGAGCCATCCCGCGACCATCCGTAGCTCAGCGGCCAGCTCGGCGGCCACAAGATCGGGGTCGACGCCCTCCTCGGCGAACGCGCCCTGCACGAGCAGGACGCCCTGCTGGCGGTCGGACTTGAGATCGACGCGCGCGACGAGCTGCTCGCCGAGCAGGAACGGGAGCACGTAGTAGCCGTACCGGCGCTTGGGCGCCGGTGTGTAGATCTCGATCCGATAGCGGAACTGAAACAGCCGCTCGGTGCGCGGGCGAAACCAGATCAACGAGTCAAACGGCGACAGCAGCGCCCGCGCCTCGATTCGCCGCGGCGCCCGCGACTGCGGCCACAGATACGCCGGCGCACTCCAACCCTCGACGCT
>DASYFZ010000485.1:0-5298 GCA_036000295.1 Solirubrobacteraceae bacterium | reverse complement strand
CTGGTCCCACACCTGCTCGGGCAACATCCCGCCGTCGTTGGCGACGTTCGCAATCGACGCGAGCTGCTGCGCGGCACTGTGTCCGGCCGCCAGCTCGTACTCACCGCGCTCGCCCGCGAAGATCGGCCAGACGCGACCGATCGTGGTCTGGCTCCCGGGGGGCTGGTTGATCTCCCACGGGCCACCGTTGCGCTGCTCGCCATAGCCGTCGCCGTTGTAGCGATGCCAGAAGCGGCCATTCGGCGTGACCGTCGAGAGCTGCTGGTCGACAACCTTGATCGTGTTGAGGATGTTCGGGTCCTCGGGGCTCTTGACTCCGAGGCGGACCATCTCCAGGAAGCTCGGGTCGACCACGCGGCGCTGGTCGATCGCGTCCGGACCGCTGTCGCCGACGCTGTAAGTGGTGCCGGCGTCGGGGTTTCCGTCCTTGGTCAGGCGCAGGTAGTACGGCTGCGAGCTGTATGGACCATTCGTCGTCAGCGTCCAGGAGTTCAGCTTGGACTGCCAGAGGTCGGCCGTGGCCAGATAGCGCTTTGCGGACGCTGAATCGCCGTTGTGCGAGGCGATGTCGGCGGCGCACACCAGCCCCGCGATCTCGGCGGCGATCGTGGCCGGCGAGTAGCCCGCCTGGTTCTCCCACCGATCCTGGGGCGTGTACGGGGCGGTGTGCCCCTGGCCGTCGTCGAAGTTCACGATGAAGTCCGCCGCGCGCTTGACGTGCGACCAGGTGGCGGCGTCGCGGTCGCCGAGCTGGTGGGCGAGGATGATCGGGTCTGCGACCTCGTCGAGCTGGAGGTTGGTCCACGCCGGTGTGCCGTCCACGTGGGAGTTCTGCGGGAACGAGCCGTCCGGCTTCTGCTGGCGGTCAAAGAGGTAGTGCAGGGCACGCTGCGCGCCCGCGACATCGCCGTCTGCGATCAGCGCGGTCGCGATCTCATACAGGTCGCGCGACCACACCAGGTGGTACGCGTCAGATGGGTTCGACAGCCCCGTCCCCCAGGCCCACGGCATCGTCGGCGACGCCACGAACGCGCCTCGGAAGGTCTTGTCCTCGCTGGCCGCGAGCACCATCGCCGAGACCGTGTACTCGCGGCGTTCGGCCGCCGTCGTGAGGCTGCTCGGGGGCGCCTTTAGCGAGCGCACGTAGGAATGCCAGCCGCGGGCGTATCGGTCCGCGAGTGCACCGAAGCCGGCGGATAGTGACCCGCGAGCGGCCGATACCGCGTCGGAAGCGGTGCTGCCGAAGCCGAGGGCGAGCGTCAGGCGCTGGCGCCCGCGCTTGCCCGTCAGCGACGTGCGGCCCGTCTCGACGACGTTGCCGTTGGGCGCGGAGGAGTAGTGCCACCGCATTCGCTTGTGGGCGCTGAGGTCGGTCCAGCCGTCGCTCACACCCTTGAAGCCGCACGACGCCTGTACGAGCTCCGGCTGGGAGATCAGCGCTGCGGCGGACTGCGTGTCGTGGGCGACGAGCGCCGAGTTCGAGCAGTTGCCGCTGTCGTCGTCCCCGTTGTTGGACAGCGACGGGTCGGCGAGCACATACAGCTGGTAGGGACGACCCGTCAGCGACTGGAAGCGGACGTCGATGGCGACCGTGGCGCGGCTGGGGTCGGTGACGTACGTCTTGGTCAGCCGCCAGCGGTGCTGCTTGTCGGTGTTGATCTGCCGGTAGGTCAGGCTGTGCGGGTCGAGCATCGTCGTCCGCTGCACGGTCGAGTCCTGCTCGCGCTCGGCGAAGCTGTGCCCGTCGGTGACGACGAACTGCAGGTCGCGATAGCTGGGGGTGTCAAGCCGCGGGTAGTAGACCTCGGTCAGCTCACCGCTCTCGAGCGTGAACCAGACCTTGCTGGCAGTCGTTGTCGAGGTGCCGAAGCCGTGCTTGTCGGCCGGTGCCCAATCCGCCTTTGCGCCCGGGGCACCCGGCGCGACACCGCGGGTCGCTGTCGCTCCAACAGCTTCTCCCTGCAGCGAGATCGCCGCGACGATCGCTACGACGATGGGCACCAAGCGGCGCATGTCGTCGATCCTTTCCGGCGCTCCGTGCGCGCAAACCCTGCGAGGTCACGAGCGCTTCACACGGGTCTGCACGCTGACGCCTAGCCTTGCCATTCGATCCGGCGAGCCGACAGGGAAACCGACTGGGGCGCAGTTACAAGGGGTCGCGGCGTAGCAGTGTCGACACGACCTGATCCGTGATACTCCGGGGTGGCTACAGGACGACGCCACCCCGGAGATCCACTTGTCAACGCTCAGCACCAGCACATCCCCCACGCCCGAAGAGCTCGCCGAGCTCGAGCGGGAGATCCGCGCCTACGTCGAGGACGAAGGCGAGCGCTGGGCGCAGCGGATCGAGGACGAACGCCAGGTGCCGATGGAGCTGTGGGACGAGCTGCGCGACCGCGGATACCTACGGCTGACCGCGCCCGAGCAGTACGGAGGCCGGGGGATCCCGCTCACCCGGTACCTCGGCCTGCTCGAGATCTTCGCGATGTCGCACGGCTCGCTTCGGATGATCGTCCACGTGTGCAACGGCATCTGGCGCCCGATCGCCGCGCACGCGTCAGACGAACAGTGCCGGCGATTTCTGCTGCCGCTCGTCGCCGGCGAGACCAAGGTCGCCTTCGCGCTGACTGAGCCGACCGCCGGCACCGGCGCCGACCTGCGCTGTGAGGTCGTGCGCGAGGGCGACACGTACTACGTCAGCGGCGAGAAGCACCTGATCACGTTTGGCTCGATCGCCGACTACCTGCTGCTGATCGCCCGGGTCCAGGGGTCGAAGGGATCCGAGGGCACGCTTGCGCTGATGGTGCCGCCGCACGGCGAGGGCGTACAGGCCAACGTCATGGCGGAGTCGCTCGGCGTCCGCGGCACCGACCACGCCCACCTGGTGTTCGACCGCGCGCCAGTGCCCGTCACAAACAGGCTTGGCGAGGAGGGCGAGGGCTTGGCGGTCGCGATGGGCGGCTTTCTGGCACCGAGCCGGATCTCGCTGGCGATGAGCTGCGTGGGTCTCGCACAGCGCGCTCTCGAACTCGCCGTTGACTACGCACGCCGCCGCGAGACGTTCGGCAAGCCGCTCGCCCAGCGCCAGGCGATCTCGTTCAGGCTGGCCGAGATGGCGACCGACATCGAGGCTGCGCGCAGGCTCGTGCTGCACGCGGCGGGCGAGTGGGAGCAGGACCGCGCTGCCGTGACCGAGGCGTCGATGGCCAAGCTGTTTGCGGGCGACATGCTCCAGCGCGTGACCGATGCGGCACTCCAGATCCACGGCGGGCTCGGCTACTTCTCGCCCACGCCGATGGAGCGCGTGTACCGCGACGCGCGGGCGCAGCTGTTCGAGGAGGGCACCGCGGAGGTCCAGAAGATGACGATCTCGCGGGACCTGCTGCGCGGATGACAACGGAACCTGAAGAGGGGCCCCCTCCGCCGCCCACCTGGGCGGCTCCGGCACCCTCCAGTGAAGAGGGGCCCCCTCCGCCGCCCACATCGGCGGCTTCGGCACCCTCCGAGTCGCCGGGTCACCTGGCGCCCTCGCCGCGCGAGGGCTTCGAGGGCAAGATCGCGCTGATCACCGGAGCCTCCCGCGGGATCGGCCGGGCGCTCGCGCTGAGCCTCGCCGCACGCGGCGCCACGCCGATCATCAACTACCGCCGCGACGAGGACGCCGCCCAAAAGACGGTCGCAGAGCTCCAGCGCCTCGGGACGCCCTCGGTCGCGATCCGCGCCGATCTCGAGAGCGTTGATCAAATAGAGGCGATGTTTGATCAGGTATCGGAACAGTTCGGCCGCCTGGACTTCTTCGTATCCAACGCATCCGCCAGCAACTTCCGCCCGCTGATGGAGCTAAAGCCCCACCACCTCGAGCGGGCGTTCAACACCAACGTGCGGGCGTTCGTCGTCGGCACCCAGCGCGCCGCACAGCTGATGGACCAGGGCGGCCGGATCGTCGTGCTGTCGAGCTACGGCAGCGTGCGCGTGTTCCCCACCTACGCCAATCTCGGCTCCAACAAGGCCGCGCTCGAGATGTGGGCGCGCTACATGGCGGTCGAGCTGGCGCCGCGCGGGATCAACGTCAACGCCGTCAACCCCGGGATCATCCGCTCCGACTCATCCTCGTTCTTCTATGAGACCGGACTCGTCGCGCCGCTCGAGACGGTGGTGCCGAAGATTCCCAAGCAGCGCCTAGGAACCGTCCAGGAAGCCGCCGACTGCGTGCTGTTCCTACTATCTCCCGCTTCGGAGTACGTGACAGGGACCACGCTCGTCGTCGATGGCGGGCTCACGGCCGTGTCCCCCCCATTCGAGTCTGACCTACCGAGAGGAAACTGAGTGCGCTACGCGGAGATGGAGTTCGGTGCAGCCCGGCTGCGCGACGGTGCTGAGCCCGAGACGCCGCCCGGGTTTGCACGCGTGCGTGTGCTCGCGTGCGGCGTATGCGCCACCGATCTGCACCTGCTGCACGGGATGGTGCTGCCCCGTGGCGCGGCCTACCCGGTGCGGCCCGGGCACGAGATTGCGGGAATCGTCGAGCAAGTCAACGGCGACGGCGCGCGCGTGAAGGAAGGCGACCTTGCGATCCTGCACCCGCTGGCGACGTGCGGACACTGCGAGGCTTGCCTCCGCGGAGAGGACCAGCGGTGCGAGTCGCTGCGGACCCTCGGCATGCACGACGCCGGCGGCTTTGCCGAGTTCGTGGTGTGGCCAGCCTCGCGGATGCTCCCCGCCAACGGGCTCGAGCCGACCGCCGCGTCGCTGCTGGCCGATGCCGCCGCCACCGGCCACAACGCACTCAAGCTGGCTGAGATCCCGCCCGGTGGCTCGCTTTGCGTGCTCGGCGCCGGCGGCCTGGGGACCGCCACGCTTGCCGTCGCACGGGCCCTGGACCCAGACGTTCGGCTGGCCGCGGTCGTGCGCAGCGACTCCAGCGCCCAACGGCTGCACGGGCTTGGCATCGAGGTTCATCGGGGCCTCGTCGGAGCGGCACGCTCGATGCGGCACAGCGTCGGGCGCATGGACGCGGTGATCGACTTCAGCGGCCAGCCCGGCGCGCCTGCAGAGGGCGTCGGGATGCTCAAGCGCGGCGGCCGGCTAGTGCTGGGATCGGTCGTCGATACCGAGCTCACGCTCGGCGCCTCCAGCGCGTTCATGGCCCACGAGCTGCAGGTGCGTGGCGCCTACGTGTCCAGCATGGACGACCTCACGGCCGTCATCGAGCTCGCCCAGAGCGGCCGTCTGGACGCCAGCGGCTGGGTCTCTCACCGTATGGCGCTCGACGACTTCGCCGAGGCGCTCGAGGTGGCC
>DASYFZ010000464.1:0-5563 GCA_036000295.1 Solirubrobacteraceae bacterium | reverse complement strand
TGACCCCCGGTCGCGCGAGCAGCCAGGCCAATGCGACCTGCGCCGCGGACACCCCGTGCTCCTCGGCGATCTCGATGAGCGCATCAACCGTGTCCCAGAGCTTGTCCTCGTCGTCGACCGGCGGCTCGTCCCATTCGCTGGCGTGCCGGGAGCCCTCGGGCGCCGGCTGGTCACGGCGGTACTTGCCCGAGAGCAGGCCGCCGGCCAGCGGACTCCAGATGAGCAGGCCCAATCCCTGATCGAGCGCTGAAGGGACGATCTCGTACTCGGCCGAGCGCTCCTGCAGCGACAGGTACACCTGCTGGCTGACAAGGGCCTGCAACCCCTCCGCCCGCGCGATGCCGATCGCCTTCATGACCTGCCAGCCAGCGAAGTTCGAACATCCGACGTAGCGCACCTTGCCGCTCTGGAGGAGGTGCTCGAGGGCGCCAAGCGTCTCCTCGAGAGGCGTCTGCCCGTCCCACTCGTGGAGCTGGTAGAGGTCGATGTAGTCGGTGCCGAGCCGCCGCAGGCTGGCCTCACAGGCCCGGACGAGATGATGGCGGGAGAGGCCCGCGTCGTTAGGCCCGTCGCCCATCGGAAAGCGGGCCTTGGTGGCCAGGATGACGTCGTCCCGGCGTGAGCCGAGTGCCTGACCGACGATCTCCTCGGTCTTGCCCATCGAGTAAACGTCCGCCGTGTCGATCATGTTGACGCCGGCCTCGAGGGCCAGGTCAATCTGACGCCGGGCGTCCGATACGTCGCCGGTACCGACATTGGCGAATACGCCGCGGCCACCAAACCCCATCGTGCCCAGCGTCATGGCCGAGACACGCAGGCCCGAGCGCCCGAGTTGCCGGTATTCCACAGTCTTCTCCTTCGCAGCCGTGATTTCGAGGGAATCGTTGCGCACCGCCGCAACGAGCCACCGATCTGAGGACGGGCTCCTCGAACCCTGGGTCGTCGGTTCGGGCGCTTGACCCACCCGTGTTGCCCAACACTATGATCACGCTGATGTCAAAGTCACCTCTCGTCTGGCGGCGACGAGTATCGACCTGGGCGCCACCGCAGGGACCGCGATGGCGCTTCATCGCCGGACGCTGAATCCCGTCGCGACTACGTCCGTCCGGTCGGGAATCCTTGCTCGCGGGGTCGGGATCGGATTTGCACTGCAGGCAGCCGGCGCCGGGAGTGCGTTTGCTATGCAGCTGTGTCTCGCGCGGTGGCTCGGTGCGACTGCCTATGGCACATACACCTACGTCATTGCGTGGAGCGGGATTCTGGCAATCGCGGCAGGGATGGGATTCCCCACGCTGGTCCTTCGCGTGCTACCCGATTATTCAATTCACGAGGACTGGGCACGGGTGAAGGGGGTACTCGCCACCAGCCTCCTGGGGACGGTCCTGATCGGCGGGCTGATCGCGCTGCTTGGGATCACGCTGGCTCTATCCCTTGGCTGGCAGAGCAACGCTTCTGTCGCTGACACGGTGACGGGCTTTGTGATGGTGCCCCTGTTCGCTCTGATGGCCCTTCAGCTGGAAATGGTCCGCAGTTTTCGGAGAATCGTGCTCGCCTATGCGCCGTCTCTTCTCCTGCGTCCCAGCCTCGTCATCTTGGGCGCCGCGTGTGTCCTCGCGTTTGGTCACCGGCTCGATAGCAGCATGGCTCTCGCACTCACGGCCACAGCAACGGTCCTTGTGATTGGACTCCAGGCTTGGCGGTTCCGTCGCGCGCTAGGTCCGATCGTTTTGTCAGCACGAGCCGCGTACGAACGGCGCGTCTGGATCAAGGCAGCGCTTCCTCTGCTGCTCGTGTCGGGCTTCATAGTCATCATCGAGCAAACCGACATCGTACGGTCGGCGCCATCCTCGGGGACCGCGCCGCTGGCCTCTATGGCGCGGCCGCCAAGACGGCAAGCCTAGTCGGACTGATTCTGATATCGGTGAACACGATCGGAGCGCCGATGTTCTCCGCCCTGTTCGCACAGAACCGCCACAAGGACCTTCAGCAGCTTGTTTCGGCGATAACCGCCTGGGCGTTCTGGCCATCGTGTCTGCTCAGCATTGTCCTCGCCACCTGCGCGCCTCTCGTCCTCACCGCTTTCGGGCCGGCATTCGCTTCTGCCGAGTGGCAACTGCGCGTCCTCCTCGTGGGCCAGATTGTCAATGCCGCCGCTGGTTCGGTCGGGTGGCTCATACTGCTTTCAGGCCGTCAGAACGTTGCCGCCCGGGTCTACGGATGGGTTGCGGTTATCCACGTCGTTCTCCTTGCCATCCTGACACCCGTATTCGGGACGATCGGTGCCGCGACTGCGACGACGCTCACGATGAGTTTGTGGAACGTTTGGCTTCATGCCGCAGTCGTCCGCGAGCTCAACATCCACCCTTCCATCATCTTCAATCTGCGCTCGGCTCGCGCTGACGGGGGAACCCGGCGCATGATGCCCCCGCCCGGTTGAGGCCGGCGCCGGTGTCTCGGCCGGCCGCAGGCCCGGAGCAGAATCCCCCAGGGACCGCTTGGCGTCGGTATGTTGGCTTGGGTGCGGGTTGCGCTGATCTCCCGTGTCGACCGGGCCGTCGCTGGTCTTGCGGGCATGCTCCGCGCGGTCGGTCACGAGCCGGTTGGCGTGCTTACGACTGCGCTTGGTGGCAGCCGTTATGGAGCTGACAGCCTCGCTGGCATCACCGGCCAGGCAAGGGATCGATTCGACGTCGTCGTGGCCGGCTCTACCTCGCGGATCGCGCCGTTGCTCGCCGCACTCGATGCGGACGTCGCCATCAGCGCCGCCTTTCCGATGCTCATACCGGCCGATGCGCTTGACGTCCCGCGGTTGGGAATCATCAACACGCATCCCTCGCTGCTTCCGCGTTATCGAGGTCCTAACCCGATCGCGTGGACCGTTCGCAACGGCGACCGTGAGCTCGGGTACAGCGTCCACCGTATGGACGCCGAGTTCGACACCGGCCCGTTGCTCGCTCAGGGCACCACGCCCATCGACGACGTCGAGGCTCCGTCGGAGCTGTTCGAGCGGATGTTCGCTCTCCTCGGCTCGCTGCTTCCAGACGCACTCGCGCGCGTTGAGAGAGGGGATCGCGGCGACCCACAGCCACACGCGCAAGCAACCTACGCCGGTTTCTTCGAACCCGATTACGCCGAAATCGACTGGTCGCAGACGGCCGCCGAGGTGCGTCGTCAGGTGTTGGCCTGGGGGGTCGCCGCGATGCGCCCGGGTGCACGGGGTGCACTGACCACCTTGAGTGGCGACCGCGTGCGTGTACTGCGAGTCCGAGGTGACGATGCCGCGGGCGGAACCCGCGTGGACTGCGCCGACGCTGCCCTCTGGATCGTCGAGACTGAGCCGGCGTAGGTACGGCGCTCGTGGCGCTGCAGCGAGCAACCTGTCAGGACGAGATGCCGATGAGCTGTTGGCACGCGCGGATCTGAACGACCGAGAGGCCGAGATCGACGGACACGATCTGGCGCAGTCGGTCGACCATCTGCGGGCCTACGGCGCGGTCGTTCTTGAGGTCGCTCAGGAGCGTCGCGATCGCGGGAATGTTCCCGCTCGCGACGCTGCGCGCGTCGTCCTCGAGTTGGCGCACGCGCCGCTGCAGGTCGGTGCGTAGTCGCTCCGCGTCGGCTCGTGCCTGGCCGTTCTGCACGGAAGGTGGCAGTCCAAGCTTGCCGATCTTGTTCAGCATGCTGGTCGTCGCGGTGATCGCGTCCTGGATTCGGGGCAGGGCACCGAGCCCGAGGTCGAGGTTGGCCGCGTCGCGCTGGAGCTCGTTCTTCCAGCCCAGAATGCTCGTACACGTCGCCGACGCCCACTGCATGGTGGCGGCCGACCGCTTGGCATCAGGCGAGACCAGGGCCCTCGCCTGAGCGCTCTGCGTGCCGGAGTGAGCGCCGGGGAGCCTGATCGCCCCGACGCTGACCGCAACCGCGAACGCGCCAATAACCCCGATGATGGCCAGCAGGACCCGGCCCAGTCGCTTATGAACTTGGTTGTAGGGCATCACTCTCGGTAACTCAGCATGTGCGCCGCAGTGAAGAGCAGCCGCAGAGAATCCCTAACGTGAGATAAGAGCTTTCGCACCACGTACGTGCTCGGCCGCCCTCCCGGCCGACCATGGACCTCAACGCGCCGCGACTGGCTCCGGTACCGCGAGCGCCGGGATCAGCGGGCCGTCCACGCCGGTGTTGCGCCCGTCGTCGTAAAGGATCGGTGACGGCTTGAAGCCCTTGACGATCAGGTAGATGCCGAGCGACAGTTCCCACACCGCTTCTGGCAGCGTCAGGATGAACGATTCACCAGAAGACTGGTCGTAGGCGCCGAACAATACGAGCAGCGCGGTGACCAGGGCTAGGGAACCGCCAGCGATACCGAACTGGGCGAAACGCCGCGGCACAAGCCCGGACCGCAACATCAGATAGCCAAGGATTAGCCCGTTGCCGATGGCCGCGCAGAACGCCGGGCCAAGCAAGAACGTCGCGTCATGCACGGCGACCAACGACCGGCCGCTGAGGATGAGCGACGCGTTGTCGGTCCCGGTCGCTCCGGCGAGGTCCTTGCGCAGTGTCACCACCGCCAGCAAGCTGACGATGCCAACCGCGATGAGGCAGGACTCGAAGACGCGTACGGTCACATAGCCCAGCGCGAGGCTTTCGCTCTGGCGCTTGAGAACGGGATACAGCGTCACGGCCATGCCGATGCCGGCGATAAGAGTGAAGATCTCGAAGAGCGCCCCCACATACACGCGCGCGTCGCCGCCGGCGCCGACGACGAAGTTCGCGTGGTGGAGCACCTTGTCATACAGCGGCAACGCCGGGATTGAAATGAAGGTGATGACCATGAAGATGCCCGCGATCCGGGCAACTCTCCTCGACGGCGGATCGCCGGGTCGATCAAACGGTGCGCGAAACGCCTGCTCCTGCGCTGCGGGAAGTGCCATCACTGGCTCCTTTGTGTGAGATGCGCGGACCGCTGAGGGTCGACGTGCCAAAGGCCGGCCAGGAGTGGGAGCCGCAAGGGCTACCCCGCCACGCTCCAGGCGAGGGTTCATCCGACCATACACCCTCAGACCCCGGGCTCACACAAATATGGACGCCGCCCCTGTGTCACCGGAGCACCCCGCACGCTTGTCCAATCCCGGCGGTAGGACGGAGAGTTAGGCGGCCTTGGCCGCCGCGTCGATCTCTTCGCCACGCTTCATCAGGAACGCGCCGAGCGCGCCCGCGAGCGTGGCGATGACGGTGATCGCATAGATCTCCATCACGACGTCGAGAACCCTCCCCGAGAACGAGATCGGATTCTGGACACTGGAGGAAACCGTGAGCAGCTGCGTGGTAGTCCAGAACAGTGCGCTGCCGAAAGTCTTTATCTGAGTCTGCTTCTGCTCGTGCTCGGCCAGGAACGCCAAGACGGCGCAGACCAGGTCGAAACCGACCGTCGCCACAGCGATCGCGACGAGGCGGTCGCGGAGTCGGCTATGAGTCGGCGTGCCTGCGCGGAGGACGTCGCGTACCTCGGTACCGGCCTCGCTCAGCACGCGCCCTACGTACATCGTCCGCTATTCGCTGCCCG
>DASYFZ010000403.1:0-4743 GCA_036000295.1 Solirubrobacteraceae bacterium | reverse complement strand
GTTCGACCTGCTCATGGAGGAGTCCGGCGAACCGTTCGCCGGCGAGGAGATCGCCAGGCGGCTGGGGCTCGAGAAGGGCGCCCACGGCGTCGCCGGGATCCTCGCATGGCCGGGCCGCTACAGCCGGCACCTCGGCCGGCTGTTGCCGATCGAGACCGCAGGCCGGCCCGACGGCGGCACCGACTACTACATGGAGCCCGAGGTCGCGGCGCTGTTCCGTAAGGCGCGGGGCTAGTACGTTTGCACTCCGGCCGACCGTGGCAGGCTCGCCACTGGAGCAGTGCCCGCGAAGGAGGGATGCGGATGGACACGATGAGCCCGCTCGACGCCTCGTTCCTGCACATCGAGGACGGGGTTACACACATGCACATCGGCTCGGTGGGGATCTTCGAAGGTCCACCGCCCGGTCCAGGCGAGGTTAAGGCCGCGATCGCCGCGCGGTTGCCGCTGGTCCCGCGCTACCGCCAGAAGGTGCGATTCGTACCGTTCGCGCTCGGCCGCCCTGTGTGGGTCGACGACCCGCACTTCAACCTCGACTACCACGTGCGCCGCACGGCGCTTCCCGCTCCGGGCGGCGACGACGAGCTGCGCAACCTCGTCGGGCGCGTGATGTCGCAGCAGCTTGATCGCTCAAAGCCCCTTTGGGAGCTGTGGGTCGCGGAGGGCCTGGACTCCGGGTGCTGGGCGATGGTCTCAAAGACCCACCACTGCATGGTCGACGGCGTGTCGGGCACGGACCTGCTGAGCGTGATCCTGTCGAGCGATCGCGAGAGCGAGGTGAAGCCCTCCGGTGCGTGGCACCCCGAGCGCGAGCCGAGCTCGGTCAGCCTGGTCACGCACTCGCTGTCGGGGCGGGCGAGCAGCCCGTACGAGGCGACGCGGACCGCGCTGGCGGCGGTCCGGGGCCCTAGGCGCGTCGCCAAGAAGGCCGTCGACACCGGTCGCGGCCTAGTGAACTTCCGGACGCTGCTCGCGCCGGGCGCGACAAGCTCGCTCAACGGCCCGATCGGGCCGCACCGGCGCTGGGACTGGGCGCGCGCGCGTCTGTCTGAGATCAAGCGGATCCGCGAGCTGCACGGCGGCACCGTCAACGACGTGGTGCTCGCCGTGATCACGCGCGGGTTCCGGGAGCTTTTGCTGTCGCGCGGCGAACCGGTTGACGGGAAGGTGATCCGCACGCTGGTCCCGGTCTCGGTGCGCGCCGACGAGGAGCGCGGCACCTATAACAACAAGGTCTCCGCGATGTTCGCCGAGCTACCCATCGGCCTGGAGGATCCCGACGAGCGCCTGCGCGCCGTGCACGAGCAGATGCAGCACCTCAAGCAGTCCGGCCAGGCGGTGGCCGCCGAGCGCCTGACCGCGCTGAGCGGGTTTGCGCCGGCGATGCTGCTGGCGCTGGCCGGGCGCGTCGGCACACGGCTGCCACAGACCGCGGTCAACACCGTCACGACCAATGTCCCCGGACCGCAGAAACCGTTGTACCTCGTGGGCAGGCGCATGCTCGAGGCGTTCCCGTTCGTGCCGCTCGGCGGCCACGTCCGGGTGGGAATCGCGATCTTCTCCTACGACGGCGGGATCAACTTCGGAGTCACCGGCGATCGCGACACGGCCGACGACATCGACGTGCTGTGCCGGGGGATCGAGGAGGGCGTCGCGGAGCTGCTCGGAACGCCGCTCGAGCCTGCCAACGGACGTGAGCCAGCGCCGGAGCCGGCGCCGGACGCGACTACCGGTAGCTCGACGGCTCGCTGACGGCGGCCCAGTTCTTCGGGTCGTGCCCGTGGACGACCATTGCGTCGTGCTCGGCGGCGACCTGGCGCAGCAGCTCGATCGAGCTCATCGCGTCCTGGAGTGAGGCGATGCCGCGCGGCTCCATACGCCCCTGCCACTGTGCGCGGTTGTCGGCGGCGTCGGCGGTGAGCAGGACCGCGCCGGTCTGCTCGAGCGACAGCAGGATCGACATGTGACCCGCCGAGTGTCCCGGGGTCTCGATCAGGCGGATCGTGCCGTCCCCGAACAGATCGTGTCCGGCGGCGATCGGCTGCCAGTCGATGTCGTCGCGGTCGAAGTCTGCGCGGACATAGCCGTTTTCGAACGGCTGCGCCGCACGCGCGGCCTCGAGCTCGCGCTCGTGGACGATCACGGTCGCGTTGGGGAAGTGCCCGAGCGCGCCCGTGTGGTCCATGTGCAGGTGCGTCTGCACGACATGCGTGATCGCCGCGGGGTCGGCCCCGATGCGTTGCAGCTGAGCGACGCAGTGGTCGTCCTCGGTCATGTGAACCTCGAACACGTCCGCGAGCGGGCCGAGGTGCGCGCGGGGATCTCGCGCGACCGCCAGCGGGTTGCCGCCGTCGACGACGACGTTTCCCTGCGGGTGGCGGAGCAGGAAGAACGGGACCGGCACCTCGAACCCGCTGAACACCAGCGTGCCGCTGGTGAACATGTGGAGCTCGAGGCCGGCGGGCACCGCGCGATCCTACGCCTCCGCATCGAGCCCGGGCGCTCGCCTACGATGAGTGGACAGTGCTCGAACCAAGTCTTCACACAAGCCCGGGCGAGCAGTTCGCGCGCGTGGGCGAGATCGACCTCTGTTATGAGACGTTCGGCGACCCGGGCGCACCGCCGATGCTGCTCGTGATGGGGCTCGGCGCACAGATGGTCCTGTGGGACGACCGGTTCTGCGAAACGCTCGCCGCGCGCGGCTTCTACGTGGTCAGGTTCGACAACCGCGACGTCGGGCGGTCGACGATCCTGCGCGAGCTGGGCATCCCGAGTCGGACGCAGCTGTTCGTGCGCGACCGCCGTGCAGCCAAGTACTCGTTGGACGACATGGCCGGTGACGCCGCCGGCCTGATACGAGAGCTCGACTTCGGGTCCGCGCACGTGGTCGGCGTCTCGATGGGCGGGATGATCGCTCAGACGCTTGCGATCCAGCATCCGCGGCGCGTCCGGTCGCTGGTTTCGATCATGTCGAGCACTGGCAACCGGCGCGTGGGCCAGGCGCATCCGCGGCTGTGGCCGCGGATGCTGCGCCGCGTGCGCCGCGACCGCGAGGCCTACATCCGTGACTTCATCGAGACCTATCAGACGATCGGATCGACGCTGTATCCGCCCGATCCCGAGCGGATGCGCAGGCGTGCCGAGCGCTGCTTCGAACGCGGCCTGCACCCATCGGGTGCGGTGCGCCAGCTCGCAGCGATCATCACCGCGGACGACCGGACGCCGTTCCTCCGGGAGCTCGACGTCCCGACCACGGTCATCCATGGCAGCGCCGACCCGTTGGTGAGACCGTCGGGCGGTCGCGCCACCGCCGACGCGATCCCCGGCGCACGGCTGTTGATGCTCGATGGGATGGGGCACGACCTGCCGCCGGAGCTGTGGCCGCAGATCATCGACGCGATCTGCGACAACGCCAGCGCGGCCTGAGAGCCGCCACCCTCGTCGGGGAGGTGGGCGCGACCTGACCGGCTGGAAACGAGCCGCGTCCGGGTAGTCTGGACTTGACTGACGCGCTCCTGGGAGGGCGACGTATGAAACGCAGCAGGAGATACGGGGCAGTCGTGGTTGCGGCCGCCGCGGCGGCTGCGGCGGCGGTTGCGGTTGGGGCCAGCGGTTGCGGCGCGGGCAGCACGCTCGATCCGGTGGCGAAGGCGGCTTCGATCTCGACGACGACCCCCGGTTTCCAGATGCGCTTTCAGGTGCGGTTCGGATCGCCGCAGCTGCCGACGCCACTGATGGCCACCGGCGATCGCAAGCAAGCTGCCGGGCGGCCGGCCGTGGATGAAGGTCGACCTCGCGAAGGCCTCAGGCATCACCGGCTTCTCGTCGCTTGCCAACAACCCGGTGTCGAGCGATCCGAGCCAGTTCCTCAGCTACCTGCGGGCGACCTCAGGGAAGGTGGCCAAGCAGGGAGCGGAGGTCGTAAACGGCGTCCAGACGACGCACTATCACGCGACGATCAGCCTCGACCGGGTGCCGGATGCGCTGCCGTCGGCATCCCGCCGCGGAGCCAAGCAGGCCGTCTCGTCGATCGAGCAGCTCACCGGGCTCAAGCAGCTGCCGGTGGACGCCTGGATCGACTCCAACAACCTGATCCGGCGGATGCAGCTGAGCTTCGCCGAGAGCCTGGCCCCGTCGGTGAAGCTCAACATCGGGATGACGATGGACTTCGTCAAGTACGGGCCACAGCCCAAGCCGGTGTTCCCCAGCGGCGATCAGGTCAGCGACGCGAGCTCGCTGTCCAGCACCGGGGGATAGCGGCGCCGGCCGTCGAAGCCGGGCATCACGCGGCCGGTAATGTTGGCCTATGCCCGATCGCCTGCACTTCACCGGCAATGACGAAGCCGACGCACTGATCGCGACCGACCCGATGGCGCTGCTGATCGGGTTCTCGCTCGACCAGCAGGTCCCGGTGCCGAAGGCGTTCATGGGCCCGCTCGTGCTCAAGGAGCGCCTCGGGACGCTGGATGCCGGCGCTGTCGCTGCGGCCGACCTCGATCCGGTGTTCCGCGAGAAGCCCGCGCTTCACCGCTACCCCGGGGCGATGGCAAAGCGCGTCCACGACCTCGCCGTGCACATCCGCGACGAGTACGACGGCGACGCCGCGCGGGTGTGGACCGAGGCCAAGGACTCCGAGCAGCTGCGCGCCAACCTCGAGGGACTCCCCGGGTTCGGGGAGATGAAGGTCAAGGCGCTGGGGTCGGTGCTTGCCAAGCGGTTCGGGGTTGCGGCTGCGCAGGACCT
>DASYFZ010000374.1:0-1733 GCA_036000295.1 Solirubrobacteraceae bacterium | reverse complement strand
CCTCTGACGACGGTGCTCGAGCCCGACGAGCTGCTCGTCGAGATCGAGGTGCCTGCGTTGCCTGAGGGCACGCGCGCAGCGTTTGTCGAGCAGGCGCGAACCCACGGCGACTTCGCGATCGCCGGTGCGGCGGTGGTCCTTGCACCCGGTCGCGGGGCCGCAATAGCGCTGCTCGGGGGTGGGGCAACGGTCGCGCGGGCGTCCGCCGCCGAGCGGGCGGTGCTGGCCGGTGCGTCGCCGCTGGAGGCGGCGCGGCTCGCGGTGGTCGGAGTAGACGGCGATTACCGCCGCGCGCTGCTGACCGAGCTCGTGCGTCGGGCGGTCGCCGCCGCGCTGCCATGAGGATCCAGGTCGAGATCAACGGGAGCGACTTCGAGCACGAGGTCGAGCCGCGCACCCTGCTGTCGGACTTCATCCGCCACCAGGCGGGGCTGACCGGAACGCATGTGGGATGCGAGCACGGCGTTTGCGGGGCATGCACCGTGCTGTTCGACGCCGAGCCGGTTCGCTCGTGCCTGATGTTCGCGGTGCAGGCCGACGGCCACTGCATCGAGACCGTCGAGGGGCTCGCGGAGCCGGACGGCGAGCTCTCGGTTTTGCAGCGCTCGTTCAGCGAGCACCACGCCCTCCAGTGCGGGTTCTGCACGGCAGGCTTCCTGATGTCGGCGCAAGCGCTGCTGCGTGCAACGCCCGCCCCAACCGAGCGGGAGGTTCGAGAGGGACTCGCAGGCAACCTGTGCCGGTGCACCGGCTATGAGGGGATCGTCGCCGCAGTGCTCGCGGCGAGCGGGGGATTGGCCGGTCAGCCCGATCAGCCCAGCGCCGGGTAGCGCTGGTCGGTCGGCTGGCGCGGTGTCGCCTCGTGAGTGTCGGCGTCGAGCTCGGTGTTGCGGTTTGACTGCGGATCGCGTTCGAGCGGCAGACTGCCGCCCGCTGTGAAATACGGCTTGCCGGCGATCACGAGGTCCTCGGCGGGAAACCGGGTGATGATCTCGCACCCGTCGCCGGTGACGACAAGCTGCTCCTCGATCCGCGCCGCCGACCATCCATCGCTCGCGGGCCAGAACGTCTCCAGCGCGAACACCATCCCCTCCTTGATCTCCTCGGGGTGATCGAGCGACACCAGGCGGCTGAAGATCGGCTTCTCCCAGATCGACAGGCCGACCCCGTGCCCGAACTGAAGCGCGAACGCCGCCTCCTCGTCCGGGAACCCGAACTCCTGTGCCCGCGGCCACACCGACACGACCTCGGCGGTGGTGGCACCGGGCCTGATCAGGTCGATCGCTGCGTCAAGGTAGTAGCGACAGCGCTTGTAGGCATCGATCAGCGGCCGCGAGGCGCTGGCCACCGCGAACGTCCGGTAGTAGCACGTGCGGTAGCCCATGTAGCTGTGGAGGATGTCGAAATAGGCCGGGTCTCCCGGGCGCAGCGCGCGGTCGGTGAACACGTGGGGATGCGGGCTGCAGCGCTCGCCCGAGATGGCGTTGACGCCCTCGACGAACTCCGAGCCCATCTCGTACAGGACCTTGTTGACCAGCGCGACGCAGTCGTTCTCACGGATGCCCGCGCGCATCTCGCGATACAGCTCCTCATAGGCGGCGTCGACCATCGCGCAGGCCATGTTGAGCAGCGTGATCTCGTCACGCGTCTTGATCACCCGGGCCTGTTGCATCAGCTGCTGGCCGTCTGCGACCTCGATGCCCTCGCGCTGCAGCGCGAACAGCACCGGCGGC
>DASYFZ010000345.1:0-6163 GCA_036000295.1 Solirubrobacteraceae bacterium | reverse complement strand
TGGCCGGCAGACCGGCCAGCGCAATTCCTGCCGTCACAGCCCCCAAGGCGAGTGACCGCAGCCCCCACAAATACTTCTTCATGTACGCACCATCCATGGTGAGCACTGGTAACCGAGCTATCTCGCCTCCACGAGACCTCTAGCTTTGCGTCCCCGGCTCGCGCCGAGTTTGCCCTTTTCAGTTGGTTGACACTCGGCTCATCGGTGCGCCGTCGGCCGGGCTTGCCACCCATGTAGGGCGACTGGACGGTTGTACGAGGTTTGCGCCCCACCTGTCGAGGTCACGCGCAACCGGTTAATGCACGCGCGTACGGCGGTCGATACGCGTGGGCGATGTCGCTGAATCCAGACCTGGCAGAGCAGCAGCTGCTCGCGGACTCCTATCGGCGCGCGGGGGTGCGCCTGTCCGCGCGCGAGATGCTGGGAGAGACGCTGGTCGTCGGAGGCCTGTTCGCGGCGATCGCGGTGCTGTGGTGGGCACAGCCCCCCGGCTCGTTCGCGGTGTGGCCAGTCCTGGTTTGTGTGCTCGTGCTCGCGCTGGCAGCCGTGGCCAGGTTCGACGTACCGATCGGGTTCACGGTCCCCACTCAGCTTGCATTCGTTCCGCTGCTGTTCACCGCGCCGCTGGCGCTGGTCGTGCCCTCGGTCGTGGTGGCGATGCTGATCGTCGCGATGCGTGACGTCGCGACGGGCAAGATGCCACCGAGTCGGCTGCTGACCACGCCGAGCAACGCGTGGTTCGCGGTCGGACCGGTGGCGGTGTTCGCGATCGCAGGGGTCGCGCCGGCGCACGCCGGACCAGCCCTCCTCGTGGCTGCACTCGCCGCCCAGTTCGCGGTGGATTTCGCTGCTGCCGCGCTTCGCGAAGCGATCACGCGAGGCACGGACGTGTCGACGCTGCTGCCCGAGACCTGGGTCTATGGGGTCGACGCCGCCCTGTCGGGCGTCGGCCTGGTGGTGGCGCGCGCCGCCAGCCCCGCCGCTGTGCTTGCGCTGGTCCCGCTGCTTGGCTTGCTCGCGCTGTTCGGTCACGAGCGCCGTCGCCGGCTCGAGGGCCTGTTGGAGCTCGGTAGCGCCTACCGCGGCACCGCGCTTGTGCTGGGCGACGTTGTCGAGGCCGACGACGGCTACACCGGCGAGCACTGCAAGAGCGTGGTCGCGCTCGCGCTCGAGGTGGCCGACGTCCTCAAGCTCGACGCCCAGCGACGGCGCAACCTCGAGTTCGGCGCTCTGCTGCATGACGTCGGCAAGATCGCGATCCCCAAGGAGATCATCAACAAGCCCGGCAAGCTCGACGCTGCGGAGTGGACGGTGATCAAGACCCACACCGTCGAAGGGCAGAAGATGCTCGAGCGCGTGGGCGGCTTCATGCGCGAGGTCGGGCTGATCGTGCGCTCGCATCACGAGCGCTGGGATGGCGGCGGCTATCCGGACGGCCTCGGCGGCGACCGGATTCCGCTGGAGGCGAGGATCATCGCCTGCTGCGACACGTGGAACGCGATGCGCACCGATCGCGCCTACCGCAAGGCGCTGTCACACGAAGTCGCCCTCGCGGAGCTGACGGCCAACTCCGGCACCCAGTTCGATCCGATGGTCGTCGAGGCGCTGGTCAAGATCATGGAGCCGGCCGCCGCGTCCGTCCGGATCCGGGTCGACGACTCCCGCCCGGCGCTGCCCGGCGCCGGGGTCGCGATGCCCTCGCAGGCCGCCTGACCGGCCGCCTCGCTAAACGACCAGCTCGAACCAGACGGTGTTACCGGAGCCCTGCTCCACGCCCCACGCCGATGCCTGCTGCTCGAGCAGGTACAGCCCGTAGCCGCGGTCTGACTTCGCCGGGTCGCGCGGCTTGGGCTCAAAGCCGGTGCCCTCGTCGGTGACCTCCACGCGGATTTGCCCCCTGGCGAACTGCGCCGCCAGGCGGATGCCGCCGGGCGGCTCCACGTCGGGATGGATCACCGCATTGGTGACGACCTCCGAGACCAGCAGCGTCAACGTCGCCAGTGTGGCGGCGTCGAGATCGTGGTTCTCCGTGAACGCCGCGATCGCCGCGCGCGCCATCGATGGGGCTTCGCGGCTCTGCTCGAGCTCGAGCTCGAGCACCGACTGATCGTCGTGAGGCGGTGTCTGAGACGAGACCGACATCACGCGCTCCCGCCGGTTACGAACGGCAGCGCCGCGTCCGCGCCGGTCGCTCGCAGCACCATCATGGCCGCTTCGTCGCGAGGGGCGACGATCGTCAGCTCCCAGGCCTCGCGCCGGGATCGGTCGTACAGATCGATCAGAAGCCGCAGTCCCGAGGAATCCATGAACCCCAGCTCGGCGAGGTTGAGCCTCACCGGGCGAGGTCCCGCGGCAAGCCGCTCCTCGACCTCGCTCGCCAGCAGCTCCACGGTGTTCATGTCGAGCTCACCGCTCACCGCCAGCACGAGCGCCGGCTCCGTGGCCTCTTCGCGTATCTCGAAATTCGTCGGTCGAGCCATCGCGTTACTCCGTCACAGCCAGGTTCTCTGCCACCGATGCGTCCTGCCCTTCGTGCTCCGATGTCCACGGCCCGCGCCTGCGGAGCACCAGAGCGGCCGTGTCATCTGCATGGGAGCCGATCTGGAACTCGCCTAGCGCGACGGTGAGCCCTTCGATCACCGCTGTCGCCGAGCGTCCCCGGAACTGGGCGAGGGTATCGCACAAACGTTGCAGCCCGTAGCGCGTCCCGTCGGCGCCGATCGCGTCCGTGACCCCGTCTGTGTACGCGACCAGGATGCTGTCTGGCTCGAGCTCGACGGTCGTGTCGTGCCAGCTGACATCAGAGAAGCCACCGAGCAGCGGCCCGTGCTCGCCGACGCGGTTGACGCCGCGCGAGTTGACGTGCAGCGGAAGCGGATGGCCGCCGGCGGACAACAGCGCGCGATCCTCGAACAGGCGCATGCACAGCGCGGTGCAGATCGAGCGGGCACGCTGCTTCTTGAGAATGCTGTCGACCCTCGCCAGCAGCTCGGCCGGGCTGGACTCGAACTCCGACGCTGCACGCAGCGTGTGGCGCACAAGCGAGGTCAGCGCGGCCGCCTCGATTCCCTTGCCGGTGACGTCGCCGATCACCAGCATCCAGCCGTCTTCGAGCTCCCAGACGTCGTAGAAGTCCCCGCCGACCTCGGTGCTCTCGAACGCCGGGATGTAGACGCTGGCCAGCTCGAAACCGGGGATCTGTGGCAGCTGCTCGGGCAACAGGCTCTGCTGCAGCGTGTGGGCGATCGACGAGCGCTCGCTGTAGAGCCGGGCGTTCTCGATTGCCACGGCGGCGCGATCGGCGACCTGCTGGGCAAGCGTGAGATCGGAGTCGTCAAGCACCCGTCCTGACTCGGCGTTGACGAGCGTCATCGCGCCGAGGATGCGGTTGCCCACGCTCATCGGCACGACCGCGACTGATCGCATCCCGACTGCGCGCAGGAGCTCGAGGTGATGCTCGTCGGCGGCCAGGCGGACGAGCATCTCGTCGAGAATTGCGGGATACAGAACCGGCTTGCCGGTGCGGAACACCAGCCCGATCCCCTCGTTGGGATTCAGGCGAATCTCCTCGTAGTTGCGAAGCTCCTCGGCGAGCTGCAACCGAGCTGGGTCGGCGTGCGCGACCGCGACGGGACGGCGGTCCCCGTCCTCTTCGCGCAGGTCGACGGCGCACCAGTCGACGACGTCGGGCACCGCGAGCCGGGCGACGTTGCGCAACGTCTGCTCGTAGTCGAGCGACGAAGCCAGCGCCGCGCTCACGTCGGCCAGGAAGGCGCTTTGGCGCTCGGCGCGCTTCTGTTCGGTGACGTCCTCGATCACCGTGATCGTCGCCTCGATCTCGCCGTCGGCCCCGAGCAGCGGCGCCGACTTCAGCAGCTGCCAGCGCTGGGCGCCTGTCTGGCGGTGAATCGTCCGGATCAGCAGAGGCTCCGCCCGCAGGCCGCGGAGGATCCGCACCGACGGGATGTCCTCCATCACGACCGGGTTGCCGTCGTCGCCCGAGACGATGTAGTCGGACATGATGTCGTCCGGAGGGGTGACGCTCAGCTGTTCGACGGATTCGAACCCAAGCACCTCGAGCGCGGCGGCGTTGGCGTAGACGATCCGATCCTGGCGATCGCGAATCGTCACCGGGTCGCCGAACGATCCGACGACCGCCTCGAAACGCCGCTCGCTGCCCTCCAGGGCCACACGCAGCTCTTCGACCAGCAGGTCGCGCTCGTACTCGGTCTGCTTGCGTCCGGAGATATCCGCAACGAACGCATGGAACCTCCAGCGGTCGCCGTCGCGCACGGCGGAGAGCGTCAGCTCCACCGGGAACTCGGAGCCATCGGATCGAAGCGCGTCGAGGTCGACCTTGCGTCCGATTAGCGGCCCAGTGCCGTTCGCAAGGAAACGATCGAGCGCGGCGGAGTGAGCGCCCCGGTTGCGCTCTGGGACGATCAGTTCGGCGACCGTTCGCCCCAGGGCGTCCTCGCGCGCGACTCCGAACATCTCCTCGGCCCGGGGATTCCAATAGGTCACCGTTCCGCTCTCGTCCATCGAGATGACCGCGTTTGGTGCGTGGTCGAGGATCTGATCGATCAGCGGCTCTGGCATGACCGCGGATTATCCGGATAGCAGCGCAAATGCGCCAGAGGCCGACCACCCGTTGGGGACCCTTGACAATCCCCGGAGCGACGTGTGGACTCTAATGTCCGGGCAAGCAACGGATCTGAGGGCGGAACATGGCAAGAACGGCGGTTGCTAAGGGGAAAGGCTCAGGACGAGCGGTGCCGTCCGTGACAAACGGCGGCGACGCGCCAACGTCCAAGGCGGGCGACGGCGGGCCGCCCGGCAACGGACAGACGCCGGACCCGCGCATCAGCGGGCCTGCCCTCGCGCGCGTCGAACAGGCCCTGCGCGCCGCCGCCGCCGGCGATTTCTCGGTCCGGCTGCCCGCACGGCGCAAGGACGGGATCGGTGCGCTTGAGGCGGCCTATAACCAGCTTGCCGCGCGCAACGCCGCGCTCGAGGCCGAGCTGGTCCGCGTCGGCCAGATCATCGGCCGCGAGGGCCGGATGACCGAGCGCGCCCGGCTTCAGGGCGCCGAGGGCGCCTGGGGAAGGACGATCGACTCTGTGAACGGCCTGATCGACGACCTGGTCCGCCCGACGACTGAGGTCGCGCGCGTGATCGTGGCCGTCGCGGAAGGCGACCTCAGCCAGAAGATGGCGCTCGAGATCGAGGGCCGCCCCGTCAAGGGAGAGTTCGCCCGCATCGGAACGACCGTGAACTCGATGGTCGATCAGCTCTCGAGCTTCGCCGACGAGGTCACGCGTGTCGCGCGCGAGGTCGGTACCGAAGGCAAGCTGGGTGGTCAGGCCGTGGTGCCGGGCGTCGCCGGCACGTGGAAGGACCTGACGGACTCGGTGAACTTCATGGCGTCCAACTTGACCGACCAGGTGCGCAACATCGCCCAGGTCACGACGGCCGTGGCAAACGGCGACCTCAGCCAGGAGATCACAGTCGACGTCAAGGGCGAGATCCTCGAGCTCAAGGACACGATCAACACGATGGTCGACCAGCTGCGGTCGTTCGCGGCTGAGGTGACGCGTGTGGCGCGCGAGGTGGGTACCGAGGGGATCCTGGGTGGCCAGGCGGAGGTCGAGGGTGTTGCGGGTACGTGGAAGGACTTGACCGACAACGTGAACTTCATGGCGCGCAACCTGACCGACCAGGTGCGAAACATCGCGGACGTGACCACCGCCGTGGCGAACGGCGACCTCGGCCGGAAGATCACGGTCGACGCGCGCGGCGAGATCCTCGAGCTCAAGAACACCGTCAACACGATGGTGGACCAGCTGTCGGCCTTCGCCGACCAGGTCACGCAGGTGGCGCGCGAGGTCGGCACCGAGGGCAAGCTCGGTGGCCAGGCCGTGGTGCCGGGTGTCGCCGGCACGTGGAAGGACCTGACCGACAACGTCAACTTCATGGCGTCGAACCTGACAGACCAGGTCCGCAACATCGCCCAGGTGACCACCGCGGTCGCCAACGGCGACCTCAGCCAGAAGATCACCGTGGATGTGAAGGGCGAGGTGCTCGAGCTCAAGCGGACCGTCAACACGATGGTCGACCAGCTGTCGGCGTTCGCCGACGAGGTCACGCGCGTCGCGCGCGAGGT
>DASYFZ010000332.1:0-6826 GCA_036000295.1 Solirubrobacteraceae bacterium | reverse complement strand
ACTCTGAGTCGTCGTGCTCGGCGAGCTCGCGCTTGAGCACCTTGCCGGTCGAGTTGCGCGGCAGCTCGTCGATGAACACGACTTCGCGCGGAGTCTTGTAGCCCGCGAGGTTCTGCTTGACGTGGTCCTTGGCTTCGTCCTCGCTGAGGTTGGCGCCGGAGCGCAGCACCACGAATGCCTTCAGGCGCTGTCCGAACTTTTCGTCGTCGACGCCGATCACCGCGACTTCCTCGACGGCCTCGTGACCGGCGAGCAGCTCCTCGACCTCGGCGGGAAACACGTTCTCGCCGCCGGAGATGATCATCTCGTCGTCGCGGCCCTCGATGAACAGCCGGCCCTCCTCGTCGAAGTGCCCGACGTCGCCGCTGGCCATCAGCCCGTCGACCTCGTCCTTGCTGCCGCCGCCGGTGTAGCCCTCGAACTGTGACTGGTTGCCGACGAAGATCCGGCCGGTCTCCCCCTGGGGCAGCTCGTGCTTGGCCTCGTCGTCGTAGATCTTGACGACCGACCCGCGAACTACCTTGCCGACCGAGCCGGGTTCCGCTTTCAGATCGTCTGGCGTGGCGATCGTCGCGTAGGAGATCTCGGTCGAGCCGTACAGGTTGTAGATCACCGGACCGAATGCCTTCAAGGCGCGCTTGGTCAAATCGACTCCGAGCGCCGAGCCGCTGACGAAGATGATCCGCAGGTTCGAAAGGTCGTGCTCCTTGATCTTGTCCTCGCCGACGTCGAGGATCCGCTGGAGCATCACCGGCACCACCACCATCGCGGTGGCCTTGTGGCGCTCGAGGCTGTCGAGCGTCTCCTCGGGGTCAAAGCGCCTGCGGACGACCAGCGTCGACCCGAGCCCGATCCCCACCATCGTCTGCATGAAGCCGAGCGCATGGAACGCCGGCACACACATCTCCGTGACCTCGCCGGCGCGGAATGGAACCTTGCTCAGCAGACCTCCGAGGAGCCCCAGCGACCGGGGCTCAGAACGCGGCGCCCCCTTTGGGCTGCCGGTGGTGCCGCTGGTGAGGATCGTTATCTTCGGCGTGGCGCCCGCCTTTGGCGGACGGCTGGGATCGCCGCGCTTGACCAGCGCCTCGAGCGTGTCGTCGCCCTCCTCTTCGGTCCAGGCGCGATAGCGGCCGCGGGGCGGGTCATCGATTCCCGCGAGCGCTTCGGCGTACTCGTCGTCGTAGACGAGCAGGTCCGTGCCTTCGCGTTCAGCAACCTCTCGGATCTGGGGGCCTGCGAAGGAGGTGTTGAGCAGGATCACGCGAGCGCCGCATTTGGCAGCGGCGAACACCGCGTCGAAGAACCCGCGGTGGTTGCGAATCAGGATCGCGACGCCCTCGCCGGGCTCGAGCCCGTCCTCGCGCCAGCAGTTGGCGATCGCGTTTGAGCGCTCGTCGAGCTGCTTGTAGGTGAGCTCGCCGACCTCGTCGACGATCGCCTTGCGGTCGCCGAAGCGAATCGCGCCCGCGGTGACTGCGCCGCCCAGCAATCCGTAGCGCTCGAAGGCGAGCACGATCTGTGCCGTCTGGTGGGGAAGTGGGATGCCGACCATGCCGCTGCGCAGGCACAGCGCGGCGAAGTACGCCTCGTCGCCGAGTCGCTCGGCGAGCTTCAGTCCCGTGGAAACGATGTTCCTGGGGTCGAGCAATTTGGGGTCGAGATCTACGATTTCAATCGCCTCCCTACGGCGCTGCATTCGTGCGACGAACTCATTTGTGAAGGGGCGAAAAGGACCCTACGCCAATCCGGGAAGGTTTGGCCCCGGTCGGGCGTCCTCGCAGTTGGTGTCCGAGACGTGACCGCTTCTAACCGCATCGGGGCTATTGCAATCCCACTGGGGCAACGGGGCATCCAGTGGCGAGCGAGAACCCTGCTCGCGCGGTTACTCAAGGACTCAGGCAGCGGACCTGTGGCCCACTCGCTGCAGCTCCTGCACTGAGAGAACGGCGCCGTCGCCGACCCCACGCGGCGACGGCGCCAATTTCCTCAATCGGTTTGATTGCCTGTGCGTGGGTAAGTACAAGAGCATGGACGGCAGGATCATCACCTTGCCCCTGCGCGTCGGCGTCGGCGGTGCGCGCGTGCTGTTGCGCACCGCTGGTTGCGCCGCGAAGCTGACCGGCCGCGCAACTGTCGCGGCGACGGAGACAGCGGCTCGGGTCAGCGACACCTTGACGTGGGGCCGACCCGCGCCGTCGTTCGAGCCTCCGCCGGAGGCTGCGAGCGCGCCGGACGTGTCCGATCTGCGAGCGGCTCCCGAGCACTCGGTCAACGGCGATCGGAGCGAGTCGCCTCGCATTCCCCCGATCGCGCCCCCGCCTGAGCCAGAGCCTCCGACACCGGTGGAGCCTGTTCACGTCTCCGAGGAGCCGGAGCTGGTGAGCGAAGTGGCCGAGCCGGGCGCCGAGGACGGGGCCGGAGCATCGGTGACTATCAAGGAGCCATGGCAGGGCTATGCCCGGATGACCGCCAAGCAGGTGATTGAACGCCTCGCTGACGCGACGCCCGCCGAGCTTGCCGCCGTCCAGCTCTACGAAAGCATCAACCGAGACCGCCAAACAGTGCGCGCCGCGGCTGAGCGCAACCTGAAGTCCAAGACAGGCCGCGGCTCGCCCGACTGAAAGGAGCCGGGCCATATGCCCCAGGCTAAGACACTGAACGCGCGAGACGCGAAGCTCGTGCAATGGCTGACCGAGGCCTACGCCAAAGAGGCGGAGCTCGAGGCAGACCTGACCGCTCACATCGCGCTGACCGAGAAGATGACCTACAAGAAGCGACTGCGTAAGCATCTGACCGAGACGCGCGACCACAAGCGCCGCGTCGGATCGCGGATCAAGCAGATCGGCGGCACCGCCAGCGCCAACACGCTGCCCGGCGTGCCCAACGCCGTCGGCGAGGTCGCCGGCAAGGCCGTCGCCGCAGTCAAAGGACAGGTCGGCGCCGCGCGCGCCGTCGTCAGCCCTCAGGCTGAAACCCACCTGCGCAACGCCCAGGAGGAGCTCCGCGAGGAGCATGTCGAGATCGCGATCTACACGCGGATCGAAGTGTTCGCCACCGAGGTCGGCGACAAGGACACAGCACAGCTGGCCAAGAGCATCCGCCGCGACGAGGAGCGTATGGCGAAGTTCCTCGACGCCGAGCTCGTGCGGCTGGTCAAGGACGTCGTCAAGGCCGAGATCCCGCGCGACGAGCGGGCCACCCCGCGTCGTCGCACCACCCGCCGGAGCACCACGAGCCGGACGGCCGGCGCTCGTTCGCGGACCGCGACGGGTGTCGTGCGCTCGACCGCGCGGAGCACGTCGGGCCGGAAGACGACCGCTCGGAAGACGACCGCGCGGAAGACCACCGCGCGGAAGACGACCGCTCGCAGCACCGCGAGTACGCGTGGCGGTTCGAGCTCGCGCAACGGCGCCTCCGCCTCACGGCGGACGACCTCGCGCGCGGGCACCGCGTCGCGCGCCTAAGCGGCGCAGCACGCCAACGGCGCATTCTCGTCACCACATAGCCGCCGATCGAGCGGACCGATGAGTTTCGGATCGGCCCCCGGTCTGATCAGCGTCGGACTGAAATCGACGAAAAGGAGAACGGCGAAGTGAGTGGCGAGAATGCAACGGTGGCCCCGGCGGTCGGGCAGCAGGGAGACCGCGCTCGCTGGATCGCACTCGTGGTCCTGTGCGTTGGCATGCTGATGATCGTGCTCGACGTGACGGTTGTGAACGTCGCGCTGCCGAACATCCAGAGCGATCTTGGCTTCGGCTCCTCGAGCCTGGCGTGGGTCGTCAACGCGTACCTGATTGCGTTCGGAGGCCTGCTGCTCCTCGCCGGCCGGCTCGGCGACCTGCTGGGCCGTCGCCGCGTGTTCATGACCGGCCTGGTCGTGTTCACGGTCGCCTCGCTGATCTGCGGGCTGTCCGACAGCCAGGGCGTGCTGATCGCCGCCCGGTTCGTGCAGGGCATCGGCGGAGCGCTGACCTCGGCGGTGATCCTGGGGATGATCGTGACGATGTTCTCGGAGCCGGGCGACCAGGCCAGAGCGATGGGCGTCTACGCGTTCGTTGCGTCGGCCGGCGGCTCGATCGGGCTGCTGGCGGGCGGCGTCCTGACCCAGGCGATCAGCTGGCACTGGATCTTCTTCATCAACGTCCCGATCGGCATCGCGACGGGCGTGTTTGCGATGCGGGTGCTGCCCTCCGATACCGGCCTGGGCATGCGCCAGGGCGCCGACGGCCTGGGCGCGCTGCTGATCACCGCCGCGCTGATGCTCGGCGTCTACACGATCGTCAAGCCGGCAGCCGAGCAGGGCTGGGGCGCCGGGCGCACGCTCGCTCTGGGCGCCGTCTCGCTGGCGCTACTGGCGGCGTTCCTCGTCCGCGAGGCCACGGCCCGCACGCCGCTGGTGCCGCTGCGGATCTTCCGCTCGCGCAACATCTCGGGCGCCAACGTGATCCAGGCGCTCGTGGTGGCCGGCATGTTCAGCGTGTTCTTCCTGGGGACGCTGTACCTCCGCCGCGTGCTCGGCTACGACGCACTCGAGATCGGACTCGCGTTCCTGCCGACGACGCTGGTGATGGGCACGTTGTCGCTGCGCTACTCCGAGAAGCTGATCATGCGCTTCGGTCCGCGCAACGTTCTGATCCCGGGGCTGGCGCTGATCGCCGCGGGCCTCGGATTGTTCGCGCGTGTGCCCGTCGACGGGCACTACCTGACCGACGTCCTGCCCGCCGGGCTGCTGATGGGCTGCGGCGTCGGCGTGTCGTTCGCGGCGCTGATGACGCTCGCGATGTCCGACGCCGCGCCCAGCGAGGCCGGCCTGGCATCGGGCCTGGTCAACACGACGGCGCAGGTCGGCGGCGCACTGGGACTCGCCGTGCTGGCCACGCTGTCGGCGACGCGCACCGCGCATCTGACCGCGAACGGGGCGTCGGCGCACGCCGCGCTGACCAGCGGCTACCACCTCGGGTTCATCGTCGGTGCGGCGCTCGTGGTCGCGGCGTTGGTCGTCGCGGTGGTCGTGCTCCGGGCGGCGCCGAGGCCGGCGCACGCGCAGGCGCAGGCGCGAGTCAGCGCCGAGCCGGCGACCTCCGAGGCGTGAGGGCATATCGCGACGCGGCCGCGTGGGTCGGCGAAGCGTTACCTATTAACCCCCGTATGCGCGGTTAACGGGTAACACTTCGTGTAGTTCGTCGCGCGCAGTCGAACGTTCGGCCCACATCCCCCACAGTTACGCCGCTATCGTCGATCTCAGAACGATGAGCACCGACCACCCCGACCTCAGCCACCGTCACCGCGTCGTCGTAGTCGGCGGCGGCTTCGGCGGCGTGCGCGCCGTCAAGGCGCTCGAGCATGAGCCGGTCGAGATCACGCTGATCGACAAGAACAACCAGCACCTGTTCCAGCCGTTGCTCTACCAGGTCGCGACGGGCGTGCTCTCCTCGGGGCAGATCGCGCCCGCGCTGCGGTCGATGTTCCGCAAGCAGCGCAACGTCCGCGTGCTGCTCGGCGCCGTCGACCACATCGACCTCGAGCAGCGCACGGTCCGGATGATCGCCGACGAGGTCAAGGAGATCCCGTACGACACGCTGATCGTCGGGACCGGCGCCACGCACTCGTACTTCGGCCACGACGAGTGGTCGCAGATCGCTCCGGGGATGAAGTCACTCGACGACGCGCGCCGCGTGCGCACCCGGATCCTCGGCGCGTTCGAGATCGCCGAGCAGAACGACGACCCCGCCGAGCAGGCGGCGTGGCTGACGTTCGCCGTCGTCGGCGCCGGGCCCACCGGCGTCGAGCTAGCCGGGCAGATCGCGCTGCTGGCCAACCGCGTCCTCAAGGACGACTACCGCAACATCGATCCGTCAACCGCGCGCGTGCTGTTGCTCGACGCGACGCCGCACGTGCTCGGCACCTACCCGCCGAGCCTCAGCCAGCGCGCCGCCGATGACCTGCGCCACCTCGGCGTCGAGGTCGAGTTGAGCGCGCCGGTCACGAACATCAACTTGAGCGGGCTGACGATCGGCTCCGGCGAGCAAGCCCGGCACGTCGAGGCGCGAACGATTCTGTGGGCGGCCGGCGTCAAGGCCTCGCCGCTAGCCGCGCTGCTCGGGCATGCGAGCGGCGCCGAGGTCGACCGCGCGGGGCGCGTGCACGTGAACCCGGATCTGACGCTTCCCGGCCACCCCGAGGTGTTCGCGATCGGCGACATGATCACGCTCCCCGACGTTCCGGGGACGGCGCAGCCGGCGATCCAAGAGGGCAAATACGCGGCCAAGGTGGTCCGCTCCCGCCTCACCGGAAAGCCGGCGCCCGGTCCGTTCCACTACGTCGATCTGGGCTCGATGGCCGTGATCGGGCGCACGCGTGCGGTGGCTGATCTGTTCGGCAAGATCCGCCTTGGCGGCTTCCCAGCGTTCCTGATCTGGGGCGTGGTGCACCTTGCCAATCTGGTGGGCTGGGGCAACCGCTACGAAGCGGTGGCGCGCTGGGGGTGGACGATCCTCGCCCGCAACCGCCGCGAGCGCGAGATCAGCATCGTCAGCCTGGTCAGCGACGAGGCCGCGCTGCGCGAGCTCGAGGAGATGCGCAGCACCGGCACGGCGACCCCGCTCCAAACAGCGGACCAGCCCGCGGAAACCGCAGATCAGCCGAGCTGAGGCTCGGCTGCGGTCCGCTCGGGCCGCGCCCACACGCCGCGCTCCTGCAGCACCTCAACCTGGCGCCGCGTCACCTGCTCGCGGTACTCCGCATGCGTGTAGGGCTTGCGCTCGAGGTAGAGGTTCTTCGGGTAGATCGGCTGCTCGTAGATCAGCTGGTACTGCTCGGTCGT
>DASYFZ010000311.1:0-2708 GCA_036000295.1 Solirubrobacteraceae bacterium | reverse complement strand
GGTCCGTCAGCCCGACATCACGCTTGCCCGGGAGATCCTCGGTTGGGAGCCCGAGGTGACCCTACGAGAGGGCCTCGAGCGCACGATGGCCGCGCAATTCCCACGTTCCTGCGCCAGGCGCTCCAGGACCGTCCGATCACGGTGTTCGGCGACGGCTCGCAGACACGCTCGTTCTGTTACGTCGCGGACGAGATCCGCGGACTGATCGCATTGGCGGAGTCCGGCTACCACAACCCCGTGAACATCGGTAACCCGGAGGAGTTCACGCTGCTCGAACTCGCCAAGACCGTCATCGAGGTGACGGGATCACGCTCGGAGATCGTGTTCGAGGCGCTGCCGGTCGACGACCCGCAGGTCCGTCAGCCCGACATCACGCTTGCCCGGGAGATCCTCGGTTGGGAGCCCGAGGTGACCCTACGAGAGGGCCTCGAGCGCACGATCGAGCAGGCCGGGGCGGAAGCCCTGATCGGCGCCGGTCGCTGATCCTGCGCCCGCTCGCGGCGTGACCTCCACACAATGCCCGCGTCCTACCTCGTAACTTAGTTGTCAAGATACCGTTACAGCCTGTACGGGACCATGAACAGCGCCGTTACGTCGTGACGACCAGGGAACGAGAGGCCACGGAGGAGAGGGCTAGCGGGGCCTCGCATACCGGGGCCGAGCTTCTGCTACCCGAGCGCGACGTCAGGGCCAAGCGTCCGCCGCTGTTCTCGTTCGTTCTGCGCCTGGAGACCCTGCGGCGGATTGCGCGGGTCGTATCGCTGCTGATCCTCGACTTCGTCGGCGTGGCCGCCGCGCTGTTCTCGGCGCTGATGATCAAGCTGATCGTCCAGGGCAACCCCGACCCCCACTCGGCCTGGGAGGAGACGCGGCACTGGCTCGCGTTCGCCTATCTGATAACGGTGCTGATGTTCGCCCGCGTGGACCTGTACGCCGAGCGAACGCGCCGGCCGGGATTCGCCAAGATCACGACCGCGCTGTTCCAGGCGACCGTGATCGCGCTGGTGTTCGCGCTTGCAAACGGCGAGCACTTCTCCAGCTACTACATCTTCTACGGCTCGCTGTTTTTGGGCTCGGTGTACATCTCGGCGCTGCGCGCGGGCCACACGAAGTTCACCGGGTGGATCCTCGCCCAGGCCGGCTACCGCCGCAAGGCGATCCTGGTCGGGTCGGGCAGGCACCTCGAGGAGGTTGCGCACGCGCTCGAGAGCCGGGCGAGGACGGCAGTCGAGGTCGTCGGCTACTTCTCGCTGACGCCCCGCCCCCAGAACGGTTTGCGGTCCCTCGGCGAACTCGACCAGCTGCCCGAGGTGCTCGCCGCCGAGCGCGTGCAGGAAGTGATCATCGCCGATCCCGACTTCCCGCAGGAGCGGGCTGTCGAGCTCGTCGACGTCTGCCACCAACGCGGCGTGACTGTCCACATCGCACCGTCGACGATGGAGATCCTGATCGACCGGGCGGAGTTCATCCCCGGCCAGACCGTCCCGCTGTTCACCTTGCGCCCGCCGGTGTTCGAAGGGATCGACTTCGCGCTCAAGCGCGGCTTCGACCTGGTGATGTCGACCGCGAGCCTCGTGATCCTGTCGCCGGCCCTGGGGCTGATCGCGCTCGCCGTCAAGGTCAGCTCGCGTGGCCCCGTGATCTACCGCTCGGTGCGTCCCGGCATGGCCGGGAAGCCGTTTCACTGCTTCAAGTTCCGCACCATGCGCGAGCACGCCGACCAGGTCCAGGACGACCTCGAGTCGCTCAATGAGAAGTCGGGCGCACTGTTCAAGATCCGTCAGGACCCGCGCCTGACGTCGATTGGCGGGTTCCTGCGTCGCTACTCGCTCGACGAGCTGCCCCAGCTAGTCAACGTCGTGCGCGGCGAGATGTCGTTGGTCGGACCGCGGCCGCTCCCGATGCGCGACTTCGAGCGGCTGGAGGAGTGGCACAAGAAGCGCTACCTCGTGCTCCCGGGAATCACCGGCCTGTGGCAGGTCTCCGGGCGCTCCGACCTCGACTTCGACGACCTGGTCCGGCTGGACTTCCTCTATCTCGAGCGTTGGTCGGTCATGCTCGACCTCCAGATCCTGCTCAAAACGATCCCCGCCGTGCTGTCGCGGCGCGGGGCGTTCTAGCCAAGACGTCCGCGGCCCGAGCTGACGTCCGCGGCCCGAGCTGACGGCCGCGGCCCGAGCCGGGCCGAGACCGCTTATCCTCCCGGCCCTATGCCGCCCACAGACCGCTTCGTGATCACGTTCGCCGCCGAGCCCCCGCGCGAGGCGCTGCCCTCGGCCGCTGGGCCAACACGCTGCGCGAGCACTTCCTGGACGCGCTGAGCGAGCTCGATACCGAGGGCGAGGAAATCGGCGAGCCGGGCGAGATCGCCTGGTTTCCCGACCGTACCTTCGGCGGGCGGACGTACATCCCGGCGGTGGCTCGCACGAACGCTGAGTACGAGTTGTTTGGCTTCGTCTCGTTCGGCGAGGAATCTGGCGGGCCCACCGACTTCGACGCTCACGTCGATTACACCTCCGAGCTGGCGGAGGCCAACCCCGACTGGAAGCTCGATCTCAACGACGAGGTGATCGGTCAATGGCGCGGCGAGCAAGGCAAGGTCGCCGACATGACGCTCGTCTGGGGTGTGCCGCTGATCCCCGGCGGCGCGATCGTCACCGCCGAGCTCGCCAACCTTGCGGTCGACCAGTGCGAGCTCGTCGACGAGC
>DASYFZ010000304.1:0-11024 GCA_036000295.1 Solirubrobacteraceae bacterium | reverse complement strand
GCGTCGCTGTCCGACGTCGAGCGGGTGCTCTCGGTGCTTGCCGACCGGGGCTACGTGCGGCGGTTGGGGCGCCGTCCCGGGCAGAAAGAGGACCGATTCGAGCAGCTGCTCGGAGGCGCCAGCGCAGAGGCGAATGCTGGTGACATGATCAGCGCGCCGGTCCCGACCGCGCCCGCCCAGACACCGGCCTCGCACGTCCCGACCGCGCCCGCCCATACACCGGCCTCGCCCGCCCCGACCGCGCCCGCCCAGACACCGACCGCGCCCGCCCCGACAGCTCCCGCGGCGACCCGGAGTCCCGACGCAGACGGCGACCTCGAGGCACGGGTCCGCACGCTCGAAGCAGACGTCGCCGCACTCCGAGCCGAGCTCGCGCGGCTACGCCAGGCGCAGCAACAGCAGCCGGCTCAGGTTGGCAGCGCCAGCCCCACAAGGTAGGTCGCGCCGCCGACGATCACGCCGGCAAGCGTCATCTCAAGACCTGCCGACCACCAGCTGCGCAGCGTCACCAGCGACTTCGCCGCGCCGACGAGGAAGTGCGCGATCAGCGATATGACCGCCGCGATCACGATCGCGACCGTGCCGGTCGTGAAGATGAACGGGATCACGGGCACGATCGCCCCCAGCCCGGTCGACACCCCCGCGGCGAGAGACGCCTGCGCCGCATTGTCACCGCCTGCGCCGCCGGCCGCGGCGCCAAACTCCTCGACCGACAGCGCCTGCAGCATCGCCTCCGGGTGCTGCGCCATCCGCTCGGCGAGCTCGTCGGCAGTGCGTTCGTCGATTCCCTTCAGCTGGTAGAAGAGCGACAGCTCCTGCCGCTCTTCTTCGGGATGCTCGGCGATCTCCTGGCGCTCGCGCGCGACGTTGGCCTCGGTGACCTCGGCCTCGGAGCGCTCGGCGAGGTAAGCCCCGGTTGCCATCGACAGGGCCGACGCCACCGCTCCCGATATGCCCGCCGTGAGCACAAAGCTCGATCCACCGGTGGCGCCCGACACGCCGGCCACGATCCCGAACACGGCGGCAAGGCCGTCATTGGCGCCGTAGATGGCGCCCGAGATCCACCCGCCTCCCGTCTGATGCCACTTCTCACGTCCGAGGATCCGCTGAAGCTGGTCCTGGACGCCTGGCGCGACGGGATTGGGGTCGCGCACCTTGTCGCCGTTTGACGAACGCAGCTCCTGCACGGCGCGTGAGTGCGAGCGCTCCTCCCGGCGTATCTCGTGCAGCAGCTTGTCCGTCGCCGCGTCGCCCGTCGGGCGCTTGTAGAGGTCGCCGACCTCGTCGTCCTCGGCCGCCTCGCGCGCGGCCAGCAGCCGATCGACGGGAGCGATCCGCGCCTGCAGGCGCAGCCACAGCGGCAGGCGGACGCTCGCGGGGTCGGGACGCTCGATTCCGAGCTCCTGCATCCGCTGCTCGAGGCGACGGCGATGCTCGCCCTCAGCCGAAGCCATGCGCCTGAGGATGTCGGCCTCCCGATCTGGCATCCGGCGCGCAATCAGCTCGTACACGCCGCCGGCGACGATCTCGCCTTCCCAAGCCTTCAGCAGGCGCTCGCGGACCTCGGGCGGTGCGTCGGCCATGGCGCCAGCAGGGTACTGAGAGCTTCTCGGAAAACTCTCACGAGCTTCTCGAAAGACCGCCCCGCAGGTCGCTAGCCTTGCCCCCGGTGAGCAGGTTCGCGCTGATCGGCAGCGTTGCGGCGCTGCTGCTGGCGCCGGTAGTCGCGGGATGCGGAGGCAGCAGCCATTCGACGACGTCGCCGGCCCGTGGTCGCAGCGAGCGAAGCGCCGCCCGCCGTTCCCGGGCCAAGCGAACAGTGCTCGTCAGGCGGTCGGTGGCCAGGCTCGAACCGCCCCGCGGCGCCTCGGTCCGGACCGTGCATGTGCCGGTGCTGACCTACCACCGTGTGCACACGATGCCGGCGGTCGGCCAGCCCGACCTGATCGTCGACCCCGCCAACTTCGCCGCCGAGCTCAAGGCGCTGCACGACGGCGGCTACCACACGATCAGCCAGGCCCAGCTGTTCCACGCGCTGTACGAGGGCCAGCCGCTGCCGTCCAAGCCCGTGCTGATCTCGGTCGACGACGGCTACGTCGACGATGTTCGGACGATCCTGCCCGACCTCGAGCACTGGCATATGGTCGCCACGTTCTTCGTGATCACCGGCCGCATGACCGAGCCGGGCTTCCTGGATGCATCCCAGATCCGCGAGCTCGATCGCGCCGGGATGGATGTGGGCGATCACACCGCGCACCACGTCGACCTGCGGCTGCTCGCGCCGTCCCAGCTCCAGGCCGAGACCGCCGGCTCGCGCAAGACGCTCGAGACGGTGCTCGGGCATCCGGTGTACTTCTTCGCGTACCCGTTTGGCTACTTCAACGACCAGGTCGTGCAGGCGGTGCGCGCGGCCGGCTTCACGATGGCGTACACGACGCAGGGCGGGACGACGGAGAGCAGCGCATCGCCGCTGACGATGCCGCGCTTGCACGTCGGCCGAAGCGAGGATCCCAGCGGCCTGCTGTCGGTCCTCGGGGGCGAGTGACCGAGCCCACGTTTTCCGACGGCCGCGTCGACGCCGGCCCCGGCGGGACGCTCGCGCAGGCGATGCGAGACGAGATCGCCGTCATCTACGACGGGCTCGAGCTCGACGGCGACACAATGCCCAAGGCCGGTCAGGCCGAGCTCAGCCCACCGGCAGGCGCGTTTCTGGTGGGCTGGATCGACGGCGAGCCGGTCTGCTGTGGGGGCGTCAAGCGCCTCGACGAGCGAACGTGCGAGATCAAGAAGATGTACGTGGTCCCGGCCGCCCGCGGTACCGGCCTCGCGCGCCGGCTGCTGCACGCGCTCGAGGACAAGGCCCGGGAGCTTGGCTACGTGGTCGCACGGCTGGACACCGGTCCCAGGCAGGGCAACGCCCAGGGCCTGTACGAGTCCGAGGGCTACGTCGCGATCGAGGACTTCAACGGCAACCCGGTCGCCGTCTTCTGGGGCGAGAAGCCGCTCACTGAATAGAGATCTCGGAATTGTCTCCGACCAGGAACCGGTACGCGCGCGGCTGTCGGTCGTCGCGGGCGATCTTGACGTTGCGCCCCAGCAACGATGACTCCATGCGCCCGTTGAGATCGCGCACCGACGCTCCGGCGAGCAGGATCGAGTGCTCGACCTCCGCCCTTTCGATCGTGCACTCGTCGCCGACGGCCGTGTAGGGCCCGACGTAGCAGTCGGTCAGCCGCGCGCCCGCGCCGATGATCGCCGGGCCCCTGACCGACGAGCGCTCCAGCCGAGCGCCGGCCTCGATCACGACGCGGCCGTCCACCTGGGAGTCGATCAGCTCGCCGTCGATCCGGCGCTCAATCGTGTCGAGCACGAGCCGGTTGGCGGCGAGCATGTCCTCGAGGCGGCCGGTGTCCTTCCACCACCCGCGGACGATGTGTGGCTCGACGCGCCGGCTGCTGTCGACGAGGTGCTGGATCGCGTCGGTGATCTCGAGCTCGCCACGGTCCGATGGCCTGATCGCTCGGGCCGCGTCGTGCACGCACGAAGTGAACATATAGACGCCGACCAGGGCCAAATCGGTCTTGGGCTTGGCCGGCTTCTCCAGCAGCTGCACCACCGAGTCGCCGTCGAGCTCGGCGACGCCGTAGTTCTCGGGGTCGGCGACCGGAGTCAGGAGGATCAGCGCGTCGGGCTCGTTTGAGCGGAAGGCCGCGACGAGATCATCGATGCCGCCCTGAAGCAGGTTGTCGCCGAGGTACATGACGAACGGCGACCCATCGAGGAACCGCTCGGCGGTGAGGACTGCGTGTGCAAGCCCCAGCGGCTCGTCCTGCAGGATGTATGTGATCCGCAAGCCGAACTTCGAGCCGTCACCGGCTGCGGTCTGCACTTCGCCGCCGGTCTCCGGCGCGATGATGATCCCGACCTCCTCGATCCCCGCCCGGGCCATCGCCTCGATCCCGTAGAACAGCACGGGCTTGTTGGCCACCGGGACGAGCTGCTTCGCGCTCGTGTAGGTGATCGGCCGCAGCCGCGTCCCCCTCCCGCCCGACAGGATCAGGCCCTTGAGCGGTTGCATCAGTACACACCGCCGAGCTTGCGGTGGTCCCAGGTGGCGACCCGGCGCGGAACGAACTGCAGCGCCACGCGCTTGCCGGCCTGCGCCCGCACCGCGTCCATGAACTCCGGTCCGGTGGCGCCGGCGCCATAGCGCTGCATCAGCTCGGCGCCGAACTCGACGATCACCTCGAGGTCACTGTGGATCTCCGTATCCGCCTCGATCATCACGCCGCGCAGCTCTCGATATTCCTCGCCGGTCTCGACCTGCAGCGTAGCCCTGGCGTCGCGCTCGATGTTGCGGACCTTCTGGGACTTGGCGTAGGTCCACGCCCATAGGTCCCCGTCGCGCACCGCGTACCACAGCGGCATCAGGTGCGGCCAGCCGTGCGGTCCGTTGGTCGCACAGATCACGACTCGCTGCTCGTCGAGGAAGCTCGCGACCTCCTCGTCGCTCATTGTGATCTGCGAGCGCCGGCTCACGGTCAGTGCTCAGCCGGAGACGAGCTCGGCCGCCGCACGGACGGCCTGGGCGCCCGCGAGAACTGCGCCGCGCGCATCCTCGGGTGCGAGGACGACGGCGTCGCCCGCCTCTTTCAAGACCTCGCGCACGAGCCAGTCGACTCCCGCAAACCCGAGTTCGACGATCACAGCGCCGTCCTCGAGCTCGGCCGTGACGGTGCGCTCCTCGCGCGCCCAGCGGGCTCGCTCGGGCGAGATCCACACGCGCGCCCGCGCGGACGCCGGAACCTCGCCGGTGCGGGGCCAGCCGTCGACGTCGGCGGCGGGATCGACGTCGGGCCGCGGCTCGAAGGCCTCGTCGGTGACCGTCGCCGACTTGATCCGGTCCAGCCGGAAGTGGCGGACGTTGTCGCGGGCGGGGTCAAAGCTCGCGACGTACCAGCCCTCGCGCCCGTTGATCAGTGCGTACGGCTCGACGGTCCGCACTGAGAACTCGTCCTCGTTCTCCTTGTAGTACTCGAACGTCAGCAGCCGGCGCTGGGAGATCGCGCGTGAGACCTTCGCGGCGATCTCGGAGTCGTCGCCGCCCGGCGTCGCCATCTGAAGCCCCTCGTGGACGGGATCCTCGCCGAGCGCGGCAACCACCTTGTCGCGCACCGACGACAACGACCCCTGTGGGATGTGCTCGCCGATCAGGTCAATCGCGGCGATCAGCGCCTTGGCCTCTACCGGCAGCAGCCGGGCGGGGCGGGCGAACGAGTCGCCGTAGGGCTCGGGATCGACCTCCACCATTCCGTCGGCGCCGATCTCGGCATACAGGACGTAGGTTCCGGCACCGAAGTTGACGACGTTGAGCACCGAGATGTCCTCGCGCAACTCCTGATCGGAGATCCCCAGCTCCTTGTGCAGCTCGCGGGCGTCGATGCGGCGCCCCGCGCGCCCGGCGTCGATCAGGATGCTCGCCAGCGTCACCAGCCGGGCGAACCGCTCCGGGCGGATCGCGGCATCCGGATGGTGTCCGTTGCCGGTGTCAGGCTCGGCTCGATCGGCTTGCTCAGATCCCGGGGCGGCGGCTTTCCTCGCCGGCGCGGCCACCTGGGGCTCACCCGTGTGACGCTCGATCAGCAGCTCGACGCGGTTGCGCAGCTCCCCGGCCAACTCCGGCGGGCTCAGGATCCGCGCGTGCTCGCCGAGACCGAGCACCCATGCGATCAGCTGGCGCGCGTTTGCATACGACGTGACGAACACCCGGTCGCCGCCTTCGTCGGGCGGGTGCATTTCCCCGTAGCGACCGAAGTGCCGCTCGATCTGCCACGCGATCCGGCCGCCGATCCACACCTCCGCGGTGCCGATCGGATCGCCGAACTGCCAGTCGATCCGGTTTGCGTACGCCCGGGGGTCGAACTCCGACGGGCGCTGGAAGTCGTGCTCGGCCTTGGTCGCGTACCCGACCTTGCCCTGGATGCGCGAAAGGCGGAAGACGCGGATCGCATCGCGCTCGTGCGAGCGCCCCACCACGTAGAACTGTCCACCCTGGAAGAGGAGCTGATAGGGGTCGACGCGGCGGCTGCCGAAGTCGTCACGCTCCATCGTGTAGTAGTCGAACACCACTGTCTTGCGGCGGAAGATCGCCGTCTCGATCTTGGCCAGGCGCTGGGAGACCTCGTGACCGCCCGCCGACCCGGTTATGCCCAGCGCGACGGTGTGCTGCTCAGGAGCGCTAAGCGGGCTGGGCCGTCCCCAGGAGATCTGCTGGAGCGCGAGGCGGAGCGGCTCGGCGTAGGCGAACTCTCCGTCGAGCAGCTGCAGGGCTGTGCGCAGCGCCGCGAGCTCGGCATCGGTGAACCCGATGGCCGGCAGGTGGAAATTCTCGGGGGGAAGCGAGTAGGTCTCCTGCTCGACCTGGCCGTCTGCCGGCTTCTCCACCGACAGCACGATCCCGAGTGCCTCGAGCTCGGACCGGTCCGCATAGAAGCGCCGCGCGAACGCATCCTCGTTCATCGCGCTGTAGCCCTCGACGTCGCGCCGGATCTCGGGAGCCGTGACCGGACGGCGTTCAGCCATCAGGTACGAGATCAGCGAGAGCTGACGAATCAGCTTTTCTGTGTCCTTGGCCATCGGAGCAAATTTAGTTGGGCGGTCCTTCGCCGGAGCCACGGCCGGGTGCACGGAACGCTATTTGCGCAGTTTTGGAGCCAGAGCGTTCTACGGCGTGACACGCACGCCGTTTTCAGCCTGCCTGCGGCGCCTCCGGCGAGAGCTCCTCAGCGAGGAGTCCGAAGAGTACCCCGTCGAGCCAGCCGCCACGGCGCCGGTAGGCCCGGCGGCGCGTTCCCTCGCGGGTGAACCCGGCGCGCTCGAACAGGCGATGGGCGGCGGGATTGTCTCCGTAGCACTCCGCCTGGATCCGGTGCATCCCGTGATCGCGCAGCGCATGACGGCACGCCAGCCAGATCGCCGTCAGCGCCACGCCCGAGCGCCGGCTGCCCGGCGCGACCATCACCCGCGAGACGTCGCAGATGCGGCTACGGGCGTTGACGACGGTGAGCGCCAGGCCGCCCAGCGCGCTGCCGCCCGGAGATTCGATCACCAGCAGGCCCCCGCTTCCGGGTGCCGGACCCGGCGCCGAGATCAGCGCCAACAGCCGCTCCTCGTCGGCGGCTGCGAACGACAGGAACGGCTCAACCAGTGGATCGGCGGCGAGCGCCGCCAGATACGCGACATCGTCAGAGCCGGCCTGGCGCAGCGACAACATCGATGATGTGGCCGTGTCGCCGGGACGGGTGTCGGACAGACGCGCGATCCGAGCGAGGATAGGGGACGTGGTTGAGCGACCGTAGCCGTTCTGTTACGGTAACTGGACAGTTACTGATCGTCGCCGGCGAGCGCGAGGAGGCGGATGAAGTCATATGAGGCGAGCAGCACGATCGAGGCTGCTCCGGAGACGGTGTGGAAGATCCTTGTCGACGGCCGCTCCTACACCGATTGGGACTCGGGAGTCCTGGCACTCGAGGGCGAAATCGCGCTCGGCGAGCGGCTCAAGGTGACCTCGGAGGCCAACCCGGGGCGGGCCTTCCCGGTCCGCGTGACCGAGGTCGAGCCCGCGCGGTCGATGCGCTGGAGCGGCGGGATGCCGCTCGGGCTGTTCAAAGGGGAGCGCACGTTCACACTCCGGCCGCGCGGCGACGGCGAGACCGAGTTCGTGCTGCGCGAGGTGTACAGCGGTCCGATGCTCGGCCTGATCTGGCGCTCGATGCCCGACCTGGGTCCGTCGTTTCAGAAGTTCGCCCGCGGGCTGAAGGAGCGCGCCGAGCACGATGCCTGAGCCCGACTCATCGACGGAGCGCCCACTCGCGGGCGTCCCGGGCGATCCGTTCGACGCGCTCGGCGATCCCAATCGCCGGACGATCGTCGAGCTGCTCGGCAGGGGCAGGCGGTCCGTGCAGGAGCTCGCCGACGAGCTGCCGATCAGCCGCCCGGCCGTATCGCGGCACCTGCGTCTGCTCAAGGAGGCCGGGCTCGTCGAGGAACAGCCGCTGGGCACGCGTCGCATCTACCGGCTCCAGGAGGACGGAGTGGCCGCGGTTCGCGCCTACCTCCTGCAGGTGTGGGGTGAAGCCGGGACGCGGTTTCGCCTCATGGCTGAGAACACCTCGGACGATGACTGAGCCCATCCAGATCAGCTTCGACGTCGACTGTCCCGTCGACCACGCGTTCGACGTGTGGACCGCACGGCTGTCGAGCTGGTGGCCGCGCAGCCACACGGTGTCGGCGCAGGACGACGCCGACTTAGTGCTCGAGGGCCGCGTCGGCGGCCGCATCTATGAGCGAACCACGGCGGGCGACGAACACGAGTGGGGCGAAGTGACGGCGTTCGAGCCGCCGCGGCGCCTCTCGTACCTGTGGCACATCCGGCGCGACCGTGCGGACGCCACTGAGGTCGCGATCAGCTTCACCGCGATCAACGAACGCACGACGCGCGTCGAGATCGAGCATCGCGGCTGGGACGTCCTCGGCGCCGGCGCCGATGCCTGGCGCGATCGCAATTACACCGCCTGGGGCACGCTACTCCCGCGCTACTGCGCCGCCTTGGTTGGCGCCTGATCCGCAGCGGCAATTGATCGGGCCGGGAAGGTTCTAGCCCTCAGTGCGTCGGTTTAGGTAGGGGGAAATACCGCGCAAGCGACGCAAGGAGTTCTAGAAATGACTATGCGTGCGGCGCGCCTCCTCGGCGCGCTCTCAATTCTGGGTGTGGGCGCCGTCCACCTCCAGCAGTACTCAGCCAACGGCTACTCGACGGTTCCGACGATCGGGACCCTGTTCCTGCTCAACGCGATCAGCGCTGGGGTGGTCGGCGTCGGCCTGCTGCTGCCGCTCAAACGGCTGCTTGGCCGGCGTCGAGGCAATGCCGCGGTCGGCATTCTGGCGCTGGGCGGCGTCGCGATCGCGATCGGCTCGCTCGTCGCGTTGTTCATCAGCGAGACCGGGACCTTGTTTGGCTTCTCCGAGGGCGGCTACCGGACCGTGATCGACATCGCCATCGCTGTCGAGGCCCTGGCCGCCGTCCTGCTGACGCCCCTGGCGGTTGTGAGCATCCGCCGCGCACTCGCGCCGCCGGCGCGGCGACGCGGTCGCTCGGCCGGCTACGCGGCTTCGCGCTCGGCCTGAGAGGAGCGCGAAGCGAAGTAGGCGCCGCCCCCGAGCGCCTTGTCATATGCCGACCAGAGCTCACCCGCGGGCAGTTGCTTCTCCAAGCGGTCGAAGCTGCCCAGCCGGCCACCGAGGTTGTCGATCATGTGCACGAGCGTCGCCTCGCGCGTGCACGGGACGACCGGGCTGCCGTGCTCGAGCGACCCGTGGTGGCTGAGAATGATGTGAAGCACTGCCTGTGCGAGCTCTGTAGGGAAGCCGTCGAGGTTCTCGATCGTGCGCCTGATCCGGTAGTAGCCGAGCGGGATCTCCCCATACAGGCGGCCTTCGTCGGACATCGAGATCGATCCGTCGTGCACCTCGTAGGCGTCGAGCTTGCCGATGTCGTGTAACAGGGCGCCGGTGATCGCGACATCGCGGTCGATGCCGGGGAACGTCGCCGAGATCGCGCCGACCGCCTGGGCGACGGTCAGCGAATGCTCCAGCAATCCGTGGCGGTAGGCCTGGTGATAGCGCTTCGCGGCGGGCGCCTCGCGATAGCTGGCCCAGATCGGGGACCGCTCTGCGAACACGACTGACAGCAGCCGTCGCAGATGCCGGTTCTGGACCGTGCCGATCAGCTCCCTCAGGTCGGACTCCATCTGCTCGGGTGCGCGTGGGGGACCGTCGAACAGCTCGTCGGGCTCGAACTCGCCTGCGAGCACGGCGCGCACGCTGTTGACGGCCAACTGGGGTCCGAATCGCGGGTGGATCGCGTATCGGCCGCTGACGTACACGACCTCGCCGGGCCGGCACACCTGCCGCGCCTGCGGCAGCTCGTCCCAGATCAGCGCCGGCACCGTGCCGGTCCGATCGCCCATCAGCAGCTTCAGGTACTCGCTGCCGTCGCGGTGCGTGCAGACCTCCGCTTCGCGTACGAGTAACGCCTGTCCGACGTCACAACCATCCGCAAATTGCCGGACTTCCATGCGCGACGAAGATAGAGTGGCGAGCGGACGGCACACGGTGGAACACACGGCAATCGTCACAGGCGGAACAGGCGGTCTAGGAGCTGCTGTCGTCACGCGGCTGCTCGACGACGGCTGGCGTGTCGTGGTCCCCTGGATCGCCGAGCGCGAGCTCGAGCGCGTCGAGCGCCGGCCGGGGCTCGAGCTGGTCCGCGCGGATGTCACCGACGCAGCGGAAGTGGAGACGATCGTGTCCGCCGCGGCCGCTTCCGACGGTGCACCGCTGGGCGGCCTCGTCAACCTCGTCGGTGGCTTCGCGATGGGCGGCCGCATCGACGAGACGCCGGTGGACGAGTTCGAGAGGCAGTTCCGCCTCAACCTCCGGCCGACCTACCTGATGACTCAAGCCGCCTTGAAGGAGATGCTCGCCAACGGGGGCGGCGCGATCGTCTGTGTCGGCACGCGCGCCGCGCTACAGCCGTTCAAGGGGGCCGCCGGCTACATCGCATCCAAGGCCGCCGTGATCGCGTTCTCGCAGGCTGTCGCGGTCGAGTACAAGGACGACAGCATCCGCTGCAACGTGATCCTGCCGAGCGTGATCGACACGCCCGCCAACCGTGCGTCGATGCCCAACGCCGACCACGAGCGCTGGGTCAAACCAGCCGAGATCGCGACAGTGATCTCACACCTTCTGTCGCCGGACGCGGCCGTCACCAGCGGCGCCACGATCCCGGTGTACGGGCGCGCCTGACTCCTCGTTAGCATCAACCGCTTATGGAACGTAAGTGGTGGACGCTGATCGTCGTCTGCGTCGGGACGTTCATGCTGCTGCTGGACATCACGATCGTGAACGTCGCGCTGCCGAAGATCGCGACCGATCTGAAGGCCAACTTCTCCGACATCCAGTGG
>DASYFZ010000298.1:0-3035 GCA_036000295.1 Solirubrobacteraceae bacterium | reverse complement strand
TCGTCGAAATCCTGGCGCACGGTCGTCAGCGGCGGCGCGAAGTAGGCCGCCTCCGGAATGTCGTCGAAGCCGACGATGCTCAGCTCCTCGGGGACCTTGCGCCCGGCCTCGTGCATCGCCCGAAGCACGCCGAGCGCCATCTGGTCGTTGGCGACGAAGATCGCCGTGAGCGAAGGCTCCGCAGTCAGCCGGCGGCCGAGCTCATACCCGGCGCGCGGGCTCCAGTCGCCAATGAGTGGCTCGGGCGCGTCTGCGCCCGACGCTTCGAGCGTGGTCCGCCAGCCGTGGGTCCGCTGCTGGGACTCGAGGAAGTCAGTCGGCCCGGTGATGTGCCAGACGGTCCTGTGTCCGAGATCCAGCAGATGCTGGGTGGCCATCGCCGCCCCGGCATGCTGGTCGATCGCCACCACCGGAACCGCCTGGGTCGGACCCGCCTCGACCGCGACCAGCGGCGTGTCGCCGGCGGGCGCGTGAAGCAGCGCCTCGGCCGACTGCTCCTGCGGCGTGATCACCAGGATGCCGTCGACGCCGTGCCGGCGCAGGCGCTCGATCGCCTCGGGCACCGACGAGCGGTCCATCGCCTTCAGGCTCGTGGCGATGATGAAGTAGCCGGCCTCGTGCGCGGCGCGCTCCACTCCGTAGAGCGTTGTGGCAGGGCCGTACAGGGTCGTGTCGAACGTGACCACGCCGAGCGTCTTTGACCGCCCCGTGACGAGCGCCCGCGCGACCGAGTTGGGCCGGTAGTTGAGCTCGCGCATCGCCCAAAGCACGCGGTCGCGCGTCTCCGGCCGGACGTGAAGGCTGCCGTTGATCACCCGCGACACCGTCTGATGCGAGACCCCGGCAAGACGTCCCACATCTGACATCACGGGAGCACGGCGGCCGCGCATCGACGTCTTGTCGTCGTCCCGATCGGTGGCGCCCACTTGACTCCTCACCCTCCGCGGCGGGATGTTAACGCTCACCGAGGCTCGACATACGGACGGCCCGGAACGCGCCCGCGCAATAAGATCACGCCGCGCGGGCTGGGCGGCGCCAACCTCGAAGGAGATCGATGAAGACGAGCCTCGGCATCTGGGCCTTCGGGCCCATGGTCACGCGTTTTGTACCGGGCGGGTATCAGCCCGAGCACAGCTATGACACCGAACCGGTCGCCGAGAAGGTGCACCGCGCGGTGGAGGGACTCGGAGACCTGATCGACGGCTACGAGTTCCACTATCCCGACGAGCTTTCGCCCGACAACCTCGACGACGTCAAGGCGGCGCTCGGCGACCACGACATCTACTGCATCGCGGGCGGCCTGCACCTGCACCCGCAGTTCGCGCGCGGGGGCCTGGTCAACCCCGATCCGAAGCTGCGCGCCGACGCCGTTGCGATCGTGCGCGAGGCGGCCGCGTTCGCCGGGTCGCTCGGTGCGCACCTGATCATCTGGCCCGGTGGCGAGGGCTACAACTACCCGTTCCAGACTCCGTACGTCGAATCCTGGCGCTGGCTGATCGAGGGCATGGGCGAGGCCGCGCAGGAGTGCGCAAAGCACGGGGTCAAGCTGCTGCTCGAGCACAAGAACTCAGAGCCGGCGATGAAGATCCTGATGCGCAACATCGGCATGTGCCTGCACGTCGTGCACAAGCTCCAGGCGCAGGGGCTGGACAACGTCCAGGTCAACATGGACTGGCAGCACCTGATCATGAACGGCGAGCACCTCCCCGAGTACGCCGCCCTGCTCGCATCCGAGGGACTGCTCGGCCACCTGCACGCGAACTCCGGCTGGGGGACGTTCGACGACGACAACATGGTCGGTGCCACCGCGTTCATGGAGACGCTCGAGATGGCGCTCGAGCTGCGCCGCTGCGGCTACGGCTCGAATGGCGAGCGGCTTGGGTTCGACCTGTATCCGTACACCGAGGACCAGGTCGGAGCGGTCCGCCGCTCGGTACTGCAGTGGCAGTTCATCGACTCGGTGGCGGCGCGCATCGACGATGCCGCGCTGCGCGAGGCCCAGCAGGCCAAGGATGCGGTGCGCGCGTACGAGCTCGTCTACGCGGCGCTCGGCGCGTGACTGGATGACCGTGCTGGTCGGGATCGACGTCGGGACCTCGGGGGTCAAGGGCCTGGCGATCGACCCCGAGGGGGCGATCCTCGCCCGCTCCGAACATGGCTATCCGCTCTCGACGCCGCGCGTCGGCTGGGCCGAGCAGGACCCGGCCGACTGGTGGCGGGCAACCGAGACGGTGCTGTCGGAGCTGCGGACGGCGGCGGGTCCGTACGCCGGCATCGGCTTGTCGGGACAGATGCACGGGCTCGTCGCTCTAGACGAGGCCGATCGCGTGCTCCGCCCGGCGATTCTGTGGAACGACCAGCGGACCGCGGCCGAGTGCGCCGAGATCGAGGAGACGATCGGGCTCGAGCGGCTGCTGTCGCTGACGGGCAACCGGGCGCTGCCGGGCTTCACCGCACCGAAGCTGCTGTGGCTCCGGCGCCACGAGCCCGAGGTGTACGCGCAGATCAAGCGGATCGCGCTTCCCAAGGACTACGTGCGCCTGCGCCTGTGCGGCGAGCACGCGACCGACGTCGCCGACGCGTCGGGCACGCTGCTGCTCGACGTCGCCGCGCGTTCCTGGAGCGACGAAGTGGTGAGCGCGCTGGAGCTCGACCCGTCGTGGCTGCCGCCGGTGCTCGAGAGCCCTGTGGTGTCGGGGTCGACGGCTGAAGGCGTGCCGGTCGCCGCGGGCGCGGGCGACCAGGCGGCGGGCGCGGTCGGGGTCGGGGTCGACCGGCCGGGTCCCGTGTCGGTGGCGCTCGGGACATCGGGGGTTGTGTTCGCCGCTTTGGATCGGTTTGCGGCCGACGGTGAGGGACGGGTGCACGCGTTCTGCCACGCCGTCCCGGGCGCCTGGCACGCGATGGGCGTGATGCTGTCGGCGGCCGGGTCGCTGCAGTGGCTGCGTAACACGATCGCGGCAGGCGTCGGGTACGACGTGCTGACGGCCGAAGCCGAAGCGTGGCCGGCCCGGACCGAGGGCCTGACGTTCCTG
>DASYFZ010000281.1:0-13077 GCA_036000295.1 Solirubrobacteraceae bacterium | reverse complement strand
CTGTTCGCAACCTGGTTCGTGACCGAGGACAACGGACCCCCGCCGCCGCCGTTCAGTGCCGATCCGGCGCTGGCGCCGGCCGCGACGAGCGATCCGGCAGCGCCCGAGACTGCCGTCGCCTATCCCGAGCAATGGTTGCGCCAGCGCCTCGACGCCAACTGCCTCGAGCTCGAGGCAATCCACCCGGGATCGTGGCGCCCCGACCGCGGGGGCCTGACGCTTCAGGACGTCGTCGTCGCGCGGCGGCGCTGATCAGCTCGCGGCTGCGCCGGCGGCCTTGGCGTCGCGCTCGAGCTCCTCGGTGTCGGCCTTGAGCTGCTTCTCCTCGAGCTTCTCGGCTCGCTTCATCGCTCGCTGCACCTTGGCGCCCATGTCCGAGACGGCCACGACGACGAGGCCGGCCTCGCCGGTGTCAAGCTGCTCGCCGAGCTCCTTGAGGTCGTGGCGGCTCATCCCGGCGGCCGCGTGACCCGCGACGGCGCCGAGCAGCGCACCGCCCGCGGTGGTCGTCGCGAGCAGTCCGCCGCCGATCGCGGCGAACGGGAACAACGCCACGACGAGACCGGTCGCCAGGCCGACGCCGCCGCCGAGCACGCCGCCCACCCGCGTGGGCGTCTCGTGCTTCTTGACGATCTTGGTCTTGCCGCCGTCACGGCGCTCGATCACCGCGGCATCGTAGCCGTCGATCAGGCCCGCCTCCACGTGCAGGTCCTTGACCAGCTGGTAGTCGGCTTCGGCATCTTCAACGTTGCCGTAGACCCCAACAAATGCAATCAGCGTGTCTATCGCCACCTGGCTCTCTCCTTTGGTCGGTACGGGCGATCTTCTCAGAAGCCCGGACGCGCAGTACCTGCGTCAGCGCACGAGGCGCCCGCCGTTGACGAGCAGAGTCTGACCGGTGATGAACGAGCTGTCGTCCGAGACAAGAAAGGCGAGCGCTCCGAGCAGATCGGCCGGCTGCCCGACGCGGCCCAGCGGCGTCGCGCTCGTGTCGTACTCGGCGTCGGCGAGCATTCCCTGGCTTGCCTGCGTCGGGATGAACCCGGGAGCGATCGCGTTGACGCGGATCTGCGACGGGCCGAGTTCGCGCGCGAGCGTGCGCGTCAGCCCGACGACGGCTCCCTTTGATGCGACGTAATGCGCCAGGCCCGGGGAGCCCGAGAAGGCGACCTCCGACGCCATGTTCACGATCGAGCCGCCGCCCGCCTCGCGCATCAGCGGTACCAGGGCCCGCGCGCACAGCCACGTGCCCTTGACGTTGACCGTCAGCACCCGGTCCCATTCGTCCTCGTCGATCTCCTCGAACCCGCGGCGGGCCAGGCCCTCGACGATCGCCGCGTTGTTGATGAGCGCATCGAGCCCGCCCAGCGCTCGCCGCGCGGCGTCGCCGAGAGCGTCGGTTTGCTGCGAGCTGCTGACGTCGGCAACGGATGTCGACACGTGAAGCGATCGCGAACCAGCGAGCGCGGCGGTCTCTTGCAGCAGCTCGTCGCGCAGGTCGACGGCCAGCACCCGCGCGCCGAGCTGCGCGAGGTGCAGCGCGAACTCGCGCCCGAGCCCGCGGCCCGCGCCGGTGACCACGACGCGCTTGCCCGACAGCGTCATGCGGCCGCCGCGGGCTGCTCGAGATGCAGCGTCTGGGCGATCTCGCGGAAGCAGTTGTAGCTCGAGCCGCGGCCAATTCCGGGGCCCGAGTGGAGGTTCGCCGAGCAGTCGAACACGTTGTCGAGCAGGATCCGGTATCCGGCCAGGCCGGGGACGGGCCGGAACCGCCCGGTCTGCGAAGCGATCGTGCTGCCGGCCGAGTAGCCGCCCTCGAGCATGTTCGGGCGCTCTCGCTGGATGTCATCGGGGGTGTACACGCGCGCGGCGATGATGTTGTCGCGGGTCATGTTCGGCGCATAGCGTGCCCACTCGCCCAACAGATTGTCGGTGAACGCCGCCGCGATCTCGCGCCATTCGCCGCTTCCGAACAGCCGGCGCGGGGCGGAGAACTCCTCGACGCCGACGATGTGGCTGCCCTCGGGCGCCCGCGTCCGATCCCACAGGCTGTCGACCGAGCACAGCACGTAGGGCCGCCGTGCGAAGCCGCCGAGGAAGATCTCGGGCTGGTAGCGCAGGTGCAAGTAGTCGAGGTCCTTGGCGCCCCAGTACAAGCGGGGCTGGGCGCCGACGCCCGGGTTGTCCGCCTCCGCGAGGTAGTGCGGCGGCTCGTGGATTGCGAAGTTGGCCCACAAGAGCTGGCCGCGGTCGTAGTGGATGTTGCGGATGCGCCGCCGCAGCCGGTCAGCGGCGTCGACGTCGCGCAACAGCCGCAGCATCGTCTGCGCAAGCCCGAGGTCTGAGATCACGACGTCAGCCTCCACGCGCGAGCCGTCGCTGAGCTCGACAGACCTGGCGCGGCTCCCGGAGACGATGATCCGGTCGACCTCGCGCGAGGTCTCATACGCGACGCCGAGCGTGCGGCCGGCGGCCACCAGCGCGTCGGTGATCGCCTGGCTGCCGCCGACGGCGATCGCCGCGGGTTCGAACGACAGCGTCAGCGGGAGGCAGTGCACCAGCCCCTGAAGGCCGGGCACGTCGTCGGCAAAGCAGCCCGTCGACGTCGTGCTCGCGCGCATGAACAGGATCTGCAGCTCGGGGCTCTCGAAGAAGTCCTGGGCCAGTTGCCGCAGCGTCATGAACTGGTGGACGGGCTCGATCCGGCTGCCGGGGACGTCGAGCAGCTCCTCGAGCGGGTCCGGCGTGCCCCACGGCGGCGGCGCGCCGAAGCGGTGGCGCCGGAACGCCTGCTTCCAGTGTCGTTCGTAAGCGTCGAGCAGCGACAGATACGTTTCGGCGTCCCGCGGCGAGAACCGCGTGATCTGTTCGTGCGTGCGCTTGATGTTCTCCTCCGAGCGCTCGGTGCGTCCCGTGGTCGTGTCGACCACGCGCGAGGCGGAGAACCCGACGAACGACGTGCCGTCGTCGAAGATCATCCCTTCGTTCTCGTCGGGGAACACGTACTGCAGCCCGTGCTCGCGCAGCCCGAAGTCCCGATAAGCCGGGTGGCCGTAGAACCGCGTCCAGTGGCTGCAGTGGTTCATCACGAACCCGGGCGCCGGACCCTCGCTCGCGCACGCGCCGCCGCCGAGGTGCGCGCTGCGCTCCAGCACGAGCACCGACAGCCCGGCCCGCGCGAGGTACGGCGCGATGATCGTGCCGTGGTGACCGCCGCCGACCACGACCGCGTCGTAGCGTGCGTCGGCCATGGCTCAGGCGATGATCGTCACGGTGCCGGCGTCGCCGTCGACGCGCAAGACGTCGCCGGTCTTGATGCGGGTCGTGGCGTTTCCGGTCCCGACGACCGCCGGCAGCCCGTATTCACGCGAGACGATCGCGGCGTGGGACATGATCCCGCCGATGTCCGACACGGCCGCCGCGATCTTGCCGAACACGGGCGTCCAGCTCGGCGAGGTGACGGGGGCGACGAGGATCTCACCGTCCTGCAACTCGCCGAGCCGGGCGACGTCGACGATCACCCGGGCGGGCCCTTCGGCGGCGCCCGGCGACGCGGCAAAGCCGGTGAGCGTCGATCCCGAGCCGCTGTCGTCGGCTGCCCAGTCGCGGACCCGCTCGGTGGTGATGCCCCACAGCATGATCGTCATCGGCTCGGTGATCGCCTCGGGCACGGCGCCGAGCGCCGGTGGCGGCGTGATCCGGCGCATCGCCTCCATGATCTGCTTTCGGCGCGCCACGATCGGCGGCCAGTAGCGCGTGCCGCGACCCTCGGACCCGGCCGCCCACGCGAGCCGCAGGTCGGTGAGCGCGTCGGAGACCTCGTTGCGCTGCAGGTAGAAGATGTCCTCGGCGTCGTCGAGGAACCGGTGGCGCGCGAATAGCGCGCCGAACTCCCGGACCTTGTTCCAGAACAGCGTGTGGTACCAGTGCTCGACATAGAAGTTGTGGCTCTCGACGTACGGGAACACCGTCCGCGCGAGCCCGAGGTTCTGGTCGAATGCTTCACCCGCCTCGTCGTGAAGCAGCGCCCGGTACTCGGCCGTGATGCGATCGCGTTCCGCACTCACCTCGTCCAATGGGCGCGACACGTCCTCGCCGGCCTGCAGGCGCCGGACGTAGTTGCTCAGATGTGCGAGCGGGACTGACGGATCGTCGCTCCACGAGCGGTGGTGGTGGTAGAAGCCGTTGCCGTTTGAGTAGTGAAACCAGGGCTGCTTGACCGACTCCCAGTCAGACAGCCACTCGCGGCCCTCGGCCGACGCCGACAGCGCCTGCGCGAGCGACTCCTCGGTCTCGGCGGCCGCGACATCGTCGGCGATCGACAGCTCGAGTGCGCGCGCGGCCAGCCGCTTGAGCTCGTTGTCGGGCCGGAACAGCACGACGTCGATGCCGCTGACCATCTTCGCGATCGTCTGATCGGCGATGTCGGGGAAGCTCTGCTTGCAGAGCTCGTAGAACACGAGGTAGGCCGCGTACCCGAGGTTCAGGAACTCGAAGTGGTACTGCCAGATGCGATCGATGCTCTCGAGCAGCCGGTTGTAGGCCACGAGCAGCGTGTGCGTTGAGCCGATCCCGCGCCCCTCGGTGACGATCGCCTCGTCTTCGATGTCTGCCAGCTCGGGAACCTCCAGCGCAGCGAGCTCGTCGATCGTCTCCTGCACCTTGGTGCGCCACCGGCCGTAGAGCTCATCCCAGTTCTGGAAGTAGAACCCGGCACGCTGGCCGAACAGCTCGGCCCGGCGTCCGATCTCCTCGGGATCGGTGACCGGATTGGCGCTCATGTAGACCCAGCCGTAGAGCACGCGGTGATCGATCCCGAGCGCCGGCGGGACGGCGAAGATCCGGGAGTTCGCCTGGCCGAGGCACATGTAGGGCGAGTCGGCCGTGACGAAGTCGAACGGGAACATCGGCTCGGGGAAGTGCATCCCGTCGCGAAACCAGCCGCGCGCCTCCTCGGAGTCGCGGCGCTCCTCGCTGAACAGGGCGTAGTAGGGATACATCGCCTCCCAGCCCTCGCACCCTTCCGGCGCGGGGACCTCGAACGGGCTCATGAAGCCGCGAAGCCCTGGTTCAGTCGTCGTCACTTGGCTCTCCTCTCAGATCCATCGCGAGCCCGGAAGGTACGGCCGCGGCACTCGTGCGATCAAGAACCAAAGCTCGCGCCTGTGAGAGGCAGCGCCTATCATCCGCCCATGGAACTGCGGCAGCTTCGCTCGTTCGTCGCCGTCGCCGAGGAGCTGCACTTCCGCCGCGCGGCCGACCGCCTGCACCTCGCGCAGCCCAGCGTCAGCCAGCAGATCCGCAAGCTCGAGGCCGAGCTCGGCGTGCCGCTCTTTGACCGCAACCGCCGCGGCGCCGCGCTCACGCCGGCGGGCAAGGTGTTCCTGGACGAGGCGCGTGACCTGCTGGCGCGCGCAGAGCACGCTGCGGCGGTTGCGCGCGCCACCGGAACGGGGCGTCACGGCCGCCTGCGCATGAGCCTGACGCGCTCGCTGACGGGCGGCATCGCCGGAGCGATCGTCGACGCATATCGCGCCCGCTATCCCGAGGTGGAGCTCGTGCTGGGGCTGGGAACGACGATGCTGCATGCCGAGCAGTTGCACGCCGGGGAGATCGACGTCGGGTTCGTGCGCCCGCCGCTCGAGGACCCCGGTCTCGAGGAGCTGCGGCTGGCTCGCGAGCCGATGGTGTGCGTGCTACCGCGTGGGCACCGGCTGACGCGACGCACCTCGATACGCCCGCGCGACCTCGACGGCGAGCCGCTGGTTTGGTGGCCCGAGGACCATGGTCCCGGTGCGTGGCGCGAGGTCCGCCGTGAGGTCTGCGGCGAACCTCCGTGGCCGCCGTTGGCTCGGGCCGAGCCCGAAGAGGAACGGATCGTCTCGGCCGTCGCCGAGGGCGCAGGGATCTCCTTCATCATGCTCGAGCGCTCCCGCAGCCTGCGGATCCCCGGCGCCGTCTACCGGCGCTTTGCGCCACCCGAGCCGACGATGGGGATCGCTCTGGCGTGGCGGCGCGGCGACGCGCTGCCGACGTTGCAGCGGCTGATCGAGCTCGCCTCCGAGCTCGCCACGAGCAACGGCTACGCGGAGGCGACGCGCTCGCCCGCCCGCACTGCAACCGCCAAGCGGTTGGCCGGCGGTGCCAGCGGGCACGTCCAGCTCGGGTCATAAGCGCACGACGGCTGGTAGGCGAAGTTGAAGTCCATCACCAGCAGGCCGTCCTCGGTCCCCAGGTCGGCTCCCTTGACGGTGTCCAGCAGATAGCGGCCGGCGCCGTAGGTCTCCGACCCGCTGGTGGAGTCGGCGAACGGGACGAACAAGCCGCCGCCGTACCCCTCGAGCCAGTAGAGCTCGAGGTGGAGCTCGTCGTCGCCGTGAGCGAACCGCGCGACGCCGAAGCGGCTGAACGCCATCGTGCTCTGCGTACTCGTCGTGAGCTCGAACCGCTTGGGCTCGACCGGATCGATGGATGCGAGCAGCCGCCACGACGGGTCGTAGTCGTACACGTGGGGTCCGCTGTACCCGGCGCGCTCGGCCGCTGGCACCGGCGACTCCGAGTGCTCGACGAACAGGCGCGCGCGCGTGTCTCGCCACTGACCCCATGCGGCGTGCTTATCCGGCGCCGCACGCAGTTCGGCGTACAGCCCGGCGATCGTCCGCTTCCAGTCCAGAAGCGAGAGCGTGGAGGCGACGAGATCGGTAGTTGCGTGGGTCAACCCGCGTGAGATGATGACGCCGTTCTTCGAAAGGGGGCCGGATGCGGGTTGACGTGGGCGGAGTGGGTATCGAATACGAGGTCAACGGCGACGGGCCGCCGGTCGTCCTGATTCATGGTTTCCCCGACTCGGGGAGGCTGTGGCGCAATCAGGTCCCGGCGCTCGTCGAGGCCGGCTATCAGACGATCGTTCCCGACCTGCGTGGCTACGGGCGGTCCGACAAGCCCACCGACGTGGAGGCATACTCGCTCGCCGCGCTGGCGGGCGACGTGCTGACGGTGATGGGCGATGCCGGCGTGGACCGCGCGCACGTGGTCGGCCACGACTGGGGCGCGGCGGTGGCGTGGGGACTCGGGGCGCTGGCGGGCGATCGTGTCGACCACCTCGTGACGCTGTCGGTCGGGCATCCGGCCACGTTCCGGGCCGGTGGCTTCGAGCAGTACGAGAAGTCGTGGTACATGCTCCTGTTCCAGTTTGAGGGGGTCGCCGAGGAGTGGCTGTCTGCGGACGGCTGGGCGAACTTCAGGGCCTGGAGCGGGCATCCTGACGTCGACGCGGTGATCGCCGAGCTCGAGGCCGGCTCGCTGACGCCGGGCCTCAACTACTACCGCGCCAACCTCCCGCCGGAGACCTGGCTGAGCACCGGGCGTGAGCTACCGCCGATCCAAAGCCCGACGATGGGCGTCTGGAGCTCTGGAGACATGGCGCTGACCGAGCGGCAGATGACGAACTCTGCCCAGAGCATCGCCGGGCCCTGGCGCTACGAGCGACTCGAAGGACCGGGGCACTGGATGCAGCTCGAGGCACCCGACGAGGTAAACCGCCTGCTGATCGACTTTCTGCCCGCTTAAGACCGCGCGGGCATAGTGTTCCTGCGTGCGGCCTGGGCGCAGCCCGCACGACAGTCATAGGCGATAACAGCCGGGGGTGAATACGGGTGGCGAGAATCATCGTTTTGGGCGGCGGCGTGTGCGGCTTGGCGGCAGGGATACTCCTGCGCCGCGACGGTCACGACCTGACAGTGCTCGAGCGCGACGCAGAGCCCGCGCCGTCGTCCGCCGAAGACGCCTGGGAGCGCTGGCAGCGCGACGGAGTCACCCAGTTTCGCCAGACCCACTACCTCACGCCGCGCGGGCGCGAGGTGCTCGACGCGGTGCTGCCCGAAGTGCGGATCGGGCTCGCGGCCGAGGGCGGCATGCCCCTGAATTCGCTGGCGATGATGCCTCCCACGATCACCGACCGCGCGCCGCGCGAAGGTGACGAGCGCTTCATCACGATCAACGCCCGGCGGTCGACCGTCGAGCAGGTGCTGGCTCGCACCGCCGAGACCGAAAGCGGGCTTGGGATCCGGCGCGGGGTGACGGTTACCGGGCTCGTCGCGCGCGGCTACGACGGCGTGCCCCACGTCGAGGGCGTGCGGACGCAGGACGGGGAGGAGCTCGCCGCCGACCTCGTGGTGGACGCGACGGGCAGGCGCTCACAGCTCCCACGCTGGCTGGAGGCGGCCGGTGCGGGGCCGGTCAACGAGGAAGCCGAGGACTCCGGATTTCTCTACTACACGCGGTACTTCCGAGCTCGCAACGGCGGCATGCCCGAGTTCCACGCCCCCTTGCTGAGCATGATGGGCACGTTCTCGATCCTGACGGTCCCCGCCGACAACGGCACGTGGTCGGTGACGATCTACGCCGCGTCAGGCGACCAGCCGCTCAAGCAGCTTCGCGACCCGGATGTGTGGCACCGGCTGCTGGCGGCGTGCCCGCTGCACGCGCACTGGCTCGACGGCGAGCCGCTGGGCGGCGTGACGGCGATGGGCGGGATCGTCGACCGCCACAGACGCTTGCACTACGGCGGTCAGCCGATCGCAACCGGGGTGGCGCTCGTTGGCGACGCTTGGGCATGTACGAACCCGTCGCTCGGCCGCGGGATGACGCTGGGGCTGATGCACGTCCGCCGCCTGCGCGACATCGCCCGGTCGCACCTCGACGAACCGCACGAGTTCGCCGAGGCATGGGACGCGGTGACCGAGTCCGAGTTCACCCCTTGGTACCGGGAGACCGTCGAGGAGGACCACGCGCGGCTACAGGAGATCGAGGCGCTGCGGGACGGACGGGTGCCCGAGCCTCCCTCTGACCCGTCGGCCGCGATGCGCGGCGCGATGTTCGCGTCGTTCGCGTTCGACGCCGACGTCTTCCGCGCCTTCCTCGGCACGCGCGCGTGTCTGTGGCGGATCCAAGAGGCATGCGCCGACGAGCGGCTCATGCAGCGGATGACCGAGCTGGCGCGCGACGCCCCACCGCTGCGGCTGCCCGGGCCCGACCGAGAGCAGCTGCTCTCGCTGCTCGCTGCCTCGCCCGCGCCTGCCTGATCAGCCACCTCATTCGCTTGGGGTGATGCTGGTCGGAAGGCTTGCGAGTACGGTGTGTTCCGCGTGAGCGCACCGCCCCAACAGAAAGGGTTGGCGACAGCCAGCTGGGTCGGATCCGCTCGCGCGTTCATCGCTCCGCTCGCTCTTGCGCAGTTCATCTGCAGCTTCGCGGGCTCGAACATGAACGTGATGATCAACGACATCAGCCGTGACCTGCACACGGATGTGAAGGGGGTGCAGACCACGATCACGCTGTTCCTGCTGATCATGGCCGTGCTGATGATCCCGTGCAGCAAGCTGACCGACCGCTACGGTCGCAAGCGCTGCTTCACCGGAGGTCTCGTGCTGTACGGAATCGGCACGGTGTTGAGTGCGGTCGCTCCGAATCTGGGCATCCTGATCCTCGGCAACTCGGTGTTCCAGGGCGTCGGCACCGCGTTCCTGATCCCGCCGGTGTACATCCTCACGACGTTGGCGTTCACCTCGCTCGAGTCGCGCGCGAAGGCGTTCGGCGTGATCAGCGGCATGGGAGGGATCGGCGCCGCCGCCGGACCGCTGATCGGTGGTGTGATCACATCCGCGATCAGCTGGCGCGCCGCGTTCGTGTTCCAGGCCCTGATCGTGGCCGTGATCATCCTGCTCAGCCGTCGAGTCGTCGATCCGGTTGCGCCCGACCCCAAGCGCCCGTTTGACTCGGTCGGCGCGCTGCTGTCGGGAGTCGGGATGTTCTGCGTGGTGTTCGGGATTCTCCAAGCTGACACGAACAAGACGCTGTTCGTCCTGTTCGTCGCGATCGGGATCGCCTTCCTGGCCGGGTGCTACGTCTTCATCCGCTCGCGGGAACGAGCGGGAAAGGAAGTACTGCTGTCCACCGGCCTCTTTCGCAACCGCACATCCAACCTGGGCCTGATCACGCAGAACCTTCAGTGGCTGCTGCTGATGGGAGTGTCGTTTGTGGTTTCGGTGTTCCTTCAGACAGAGCGCCACTACAGCGCGATCAAGACAGGCGTGATCTTCACCGCAGCCACGCTCGGGATCCTCGCTTCGTCGCTCGCAGCGGAGCGGATGGCCACGAGGCGTCACCAGAAGACGCTGATCGCCGGCGGTTTCCTCGTCACGGCGGTCGGCATCGGACTGCTTCTCGGTCTGGTTCACGCTGCCTCCTCGAGCGCGTGGGCGTTCGCTCCGGGGCTGTTGCTGATTGGGCTCGGGGTCGGCGTGATGCTGACCCCGTCTGTGAACCTCGTCCAATCCGCGTTCCCCGAGAACAAGCAGGGAGAGATATCGGGCCTGTCGCGCGCCGTTTCCAATCTCGGCTCGTCCTTCGGCACCGCGATCGCGGGCACGATCCTCGTCTCCAACCTCGTATCCGGGAACGGGACCTACGTCGCCGCGATGATCGTCCTCGCGGTCGTGGCGCTGGCCGGTCTCGGCGTCTCGTTGCTGCTCCCCGTGAATCCGCTGCCGGGCACCGACCGGGCGGTCTCGGCCCCTGTCGCCGCGGCCGGCGCGCTGGACGCCGCGACGTAGACCGGTCGCTGGTCGGCTGGTGATCGCTGAGCGAATCGGCTGCGCGGGCGCGACGATCACGATCACGAAGATCACGCGGCAGTCATGCAACGCCCCGCCCGACAACCTGGGCAATCCGCGTCTCGACGAATGGGGCAACGTCAAGGACACCGTGCACATCGAGTTCACGATCAGCGGCGGCACCACCGCGCAAGGCACCGTGCCGTTCACGGTCTCGTGGCAATGACGACCGTCGTCAGCGTCCCGGTAGCGGCGTCGCGATCTCGTGCAGCAGCCGGCTACGTGTCGTCGACGAGATAGGCCTCTGGCCTGGTCGTCTGCCCAACTTCGATGATGTGGCCGTCCGGGTCTCGGATGTAGCAGCGGATCTCGATTTCGTGCTGCTTGGGCGGCGTCAGAAAGTCGGCTCCTCGAGCGCTCCACTCGGCGTAGGCAGCTTGGATGTCCGCCACCCTGAGGTTCAAGAAGCTGCTGACCCGATCCGGATCGGACGGCGTCTCGAGTGTCACCGTCGGCTTGTCGTCCGTCGGGCCGCCGCCGACGTTGATGATGATCCAGCTGTTCGCCAGCGCGATGTATGTGACCGGCGTCGTCGCGACGGCTACGCCACCGAGGACCTCGGTGTAGAACCGGCGTGAACGCTCCACGTCGGCGACCACGATGAAGTGGGCGACCGCGATCGGGGGCGGGCTGAATGGAAGCCGCGCCGCCGAAGGGCTCGTGTCCGTGGTGCTCATGGCGAAATCCTCAGGTGCTGTGCTGTGGACACCCTGCTCGCTCGGGGCACCGGTTGCGCCCGTGCACACACTGGTTCAGACCCCTGGGCCGCTCACTGAGGGTTGCTGCCCAGGCGGACGGCCGCTGGGACGTACACCAGCCAGGTGGCGATCGCCAGCACCGCGGCGAGCGCCAACGGGGCGAATACGCTGGCCTTCAGGAGCAACGCGCCGACGATCGCGCCGGCCAGCATCGCGAGCACCGCCGAAAGCCTGCGTACCGAGCCCTTGCCGGACCCTCCGGCGAGTCGTGACTCGGCCGCGAAGCCGGTCAGCGTCATCGTCAGCACGGTCGTGGTGAGGTCAGGCACGGCGATGTGGCGGACGGTGGCGTTGCGCACGCCCATGGCGGACGCCATCAGAACGATCAGCGCGTACGCCGATGCGTTGCCCGGACGGACCGTCGTGGCGGCGGCCACGACCGCGGCAATCACGAGCAGTGACGTCTCGATTGCGAGCGCCCGCGCCACTAGGACGGGGTGGCGCTCCGCGAGACGCCTCACCAGGGCGCCACCGGCGCCGGCGCCGACCAGGAACGCGACGAGCGAGACGATCGGCGCAACCACAGGCAGCCCACCGCTTCCGGCGATGCCGAAACCGAGCAGCACGACGTTCCCGGTCATGTTTGCCGCGAACACCCGGCCGAGCGCCAGATAGCTGACGGCGTCGACCAGGCCGGTCGTAAACGTCAGGACCAACAGCGCACGCGTGAGTGGGTGGCGCACGCTTGCCGCTCCCCGTTTGATCGCTGCTTCGTCGAAGCGCGGGGCGCTCGGCAACCCAGCCATGGAATTCATCGCCACCTCTTCCCGTGATCGGAGTGGCTAGATGATCGTCGTCGGCGGCGCCCTACGGAACCGTGAGGACCGCTTGGATCAGGCGCGCCCGTCCTTCGCTCAGGTTGCGGACGAGGTTCGTTGCCTTGGTCTGAAAGTCCGGGACGAACACGTGAAGGCCGAGCGCGGGTCGCTCGCCGGCCACGAATGCGCGCATGGCGTTTCCGGCCGCTTCGGTGAGGTCATTCCACTTGACCGTCGCGAAGCCGGCATCGCGGAGCAGCTCGGCGAGCTGATCGGGCGTGACGAGGTGGCTCTGCTCAGGGGCGTTGGCCCACGGCACCGGCATGTGCAGCGGTCCCTTAGAGCCGGCCGTGACGTCCCACAGCGCGAGTCGACCGCCTGGTGCGAGGACGCGGCGCGCCTCGGCGTAGAGACTGCGTTTGTCTGAGATGTTCATCTGCACGTGTTGGCTTACCACGACGTCGAAGGAGCCCGCCTCGAACGGAAGCTCGGTGACGTCTGCCGTGCGGACCTCGATCATGTCGCCGAGCCCTACCGCGTCATTCAGCCACGTCGCCACCTCGCAGTACTCCGGTGTGAGGTCGACGGCGGTGACTCGCGCGCCCCGCTCGCCGGCGATCAGCCGCGCGGTCCCCCCGATGCCGGTGCCGGCGTCGAGTACACGGTCGCCTGGCCTGATCTGCGCAAGGTCGATCAGCGCGGCGGTCGCGAGGCGGCCGAGGCTGTGGAAGTCCTCGAGCATCGCAAGGTCAGAGGGCTGCAGGGCGTCGGTCTGCTTGCCGGCATCGGCCAGCGCCTGCTCGATGTTCGAGCGCGTCAGGCCGGTGGCGTAGGGCTGTTCGGTTGGCTTCGTCGTGTGATGCATTTTGAACTCTCCGTCGACCGAAA
>DASYFZ010000461.1:0-1860 GCA_036000295.1 Solirubrobacteraceae bacterium | reverse complement strand
CTTGCCGTCGGCATCGAGCTTCTTGACCTCGTTCTCGACGGCGCGCCGGTTGTAGGTCTGGTTCCAGTAGTCGAGGCTGTCGAATCCGAGCAGCACCGCCTTGCCCACGAACTGGCGCAGGACCTCGTTGGTCGGGCCCATCACCCAGCCGGCCTTGGCGTCACGCAGGTAGCGCTCGAGCTCCATGTCGCGCTTGTAGCCGGTGCCGCCGCACGCGTGGAGCATCTTGTCGACGACGTGGGCCGTGTTCTTGGCGGCCACGAACTTGATCTGCCACGCCCAGTGCAGGAAGTTCGCACGCGCGAACTCGCCGGGCGGGAGCTTGACCGTGTTGTTGTCGGTGGCGTTGTCCATCGCCTGCGCGACGGAGTACACGAACAGGCGCGACGCGTTGGTGTCCATCACCGCCTCGCCGACATAGTCCTGGATCGTCGGGTAGTCGGCGACTCGCAATCCCACGTCGACGTGGCGCTTGCGGGTCGTCTGGCGCTTGCCGATGTCGATCGCGCCCATCGCCAGCCCGTTCCATACCGACGCCGAGCCGATCAAGAACCACGGGTCGACGGACTCGTCGTTGGACGCCGCGCCGTCGCCCTCGGGGCCGACGATCTGATCTCCGGGGATCTCCACGTTCTCGACCTCGATCGGCCCAGACTGGTTTCCACGCAGGCCCAGGGCATCCCACGACGACGGGTGTGACTTGACGTGCTCGCCGTCGATCACGAACACCGACAGGTCGTCGTAGCCGGAGAAGTCCGGGCTGGTCGTCTGCACGACGTAGAAGTCCGCAAAGCCGCCGGATGTCGTCCACGACGCCTTCTTGCGCACCTTGTAGCCGCCGTTGGCGCGCTCGGCCCCCGACGAGATCGGGTACCAGAAGTGCGAGCCGGTCTCGGGATCGGAGTAGGAGAGGGTTCCGATCTTGCCGCTGTTGAGCGGTCGGATGTAGCGGTCGATCAGCTCGTCGGTGGCGCGCAGCATGATCGCGTTGACCGCGCCCATGTGCATCACGTAACACATCGCCGTCGACGCGCAGCCGTAGCGCGCGATCGTCTCGCAGGTCATCGCGAACGCGATGTGGTCCTCGCCGAGGCCGCCGTACTCCGTCGGGACCGTCAGCGCGAGGAAGCCGTGCTCACCGAGCAGCTCGAGGTTGCGGCGGGGGAACTTGAGCTCGTCGTCGGAGACCTTGGCGTTGGCGCGCATCTCCTTCTCGCACAGCTCGATCAGCAGGTCGCGCAGCTCACGCTGGCGGTCGGTGAGCAGCCAGTCGGGATCCCACTCGTAGCCCAGACCCCAGAAGGCCTCTCCACCCCATGTCTTTTCGGACATCCACTCCCTCCGGTGTTTGCTTGCACGGCGCCTTGGACCCAGCCAGGGCGGCTTCTGAACTGCGTTGCGCAAGCGACTAGGCTGCACAAATATGTTCAATGTGATTTCTAGCGGAGTGAGTGAGCTGTGTCCAGCGCGCCGCACCCGCCGGAGCGGCCTGACTAGCTCGTCATCCCCGTGAACTGGCCGCCGGTGATGTTCAGCACTTGGCCGTGGACGAAGTTCGACCACGGGGTGCAGAGGAAGAACACGCCGCCCGCGGCTTCGCTGGGCTGACCTGGCCGCCCCAGCGGGATGATCATCGAGCCCATTGCGCGCATCTGCTCGGGGATCCCGAGCTGAACCTTCTCGCCGCCGATCTCGGCCACGTTCTGATCGTCCTTGGCTGCGGTCAGCCGCGTCTCGATGAACCCGAAGGCGACCGCGTTGACGTTGATCTTGAACTGACCCCACTCCTTGGCGAGCGTCTTGGTCAGGCCGACGACGGCGGACTTGCCCGACGAGTAGTTGGCCTGGCCCGCGTTGCCC
>DASYFZ010000225.1:0-10675 GCA_036000295.1 Solirubrobacteraceae bacterium | reverse complement strand
AATCGGTGACGATCGACGACCTGGTGTCGCTGGTCGACGAGCTCTGGGCTCCCGGACGCCTGTCGGCTGCCGGCATCGGCCCCGACCGCGACCGCTTCGAGCAGGCCCTGGCCGCCGTCGAACCCACGTTGGTGCACAGCGCGTGAGCACAATCCGCGTCGCCGTCGCCGGTGCCGCGGGACGGATGGGGCAGACGGTGTGTGACGCCGTCACCGGCGCGGACGACATGGAGCTCGTGGCGCGGGTCGACCCGGCTCTTGACACGACGCTCGCGCAGGCGCTGACCGAGCGCCCAGACGTGCTCGTCGACTTCACCGTGCCCACCACCGCCGTGGCCAACGCGCGCGAAGCGGTTGCCGCCGGAGTGCACGTCGTGATCGGTACCACTGGCTTTGACCCGGCAGAGCTCGGCGACGCCACCGGAGCGAACATCTTCATCGCCCCCAACTTCGCGATCGGCGCAGTGCTGATGATGCAGTTCGCCACCACCGCGGCGCAGCACATGCGCAAGGCGGAGATCATCGAGCTTCACCACGACAGCAAGGTCGATGCGCCCAGCGGCACGGCAGCACGGACGGCGTCGCTGATGAGCCAGGCCTCGCCGGACCTGGGCGACGTGCCGATCCACTCGGTTCGGCTGCCCGGGCTCGTGGCCCACCAAGAGGTGATCCTCGGCGACGTCGGCCAGACGCTGACGATCCGCCATGACTCGACCGACCGGACGTCGTTCATGCCCGGCGTATTGCTGGCAGTCCGACGCGTCGCCGCGCTCGCCGAATCGCCCACCATCGGGCTTGAGCAGCTCTTGTAACAGAGTTTCGACATCTGGCCATTTGCAGGTGCATTGGCTCGCGCTATGTTGTGAACAGGAGTCCATCTCCGCGGGGAGACAGGAGGCCTAAGGCATGACATGGAAGCGAAATGTTCTGGTTGTCGCCAACGTCACGGCGACGTCCGATGAGCTCCTGTCGACGTTGCGCGAACGCGCCGACTCCGAGCCGATGAGCTTTGAGCTGATCATCCCGGCGACGCCCTTCGGGGGAGGCGCCGAGGCCGCCGGCGAACAGCTCCGCGAGGCTCTCAGCCTGCTCGCCGACGCCGGGCTGGATGCACGGGGCGGTATCGGCCATGGTGACCCGCTGGTCGCTGTGACCGACGCGTGGGATCCGAAGACGCACGACGAGATCATCGTCTCGACGCTGCCGATGCGCTTCTCGAAGTGGATGTCCGCGGGGCTGCCGCAACGGATCTCGAGGGTCACCGGCGCCCCGGTCACGCATGTGGTCGCCCAGCCGGCCAAGGCTCCGGTGGAGACGACGGCGCCGCCGGCGCGCGACGAGTCCAGCGCGGCGATGGGACCGCTGGCTGTGCTCGCCTGGGGCGGGCAAAAGCACCGCTGAGCGCGCTGCGGTCGCCCTTGGGCGCGTCGCGGTTCGCCCGGCCCTGCGATAATCCAGCGCAATGGCCGTAGATCTCGGCGCGATTCTTACAGCGATGGTCACGCCGTTCGACGCCGATGGCGGCGTCGACGAGGAGGCGGCGGTCCGGTTGATGCACCACCTCGTCGAGCACGGCTCCGACGGGCTGGTGATGTGCGGCACGACCGGCGAGGCCTCGACGATGACCGACGAGGAGCACCTCGGCGTGATCGCGCTCGCGGTGGAGGAGATGAAGGGCCGCTGCACGGTCGTCGCAGGCGTGGGCTCCAACGACACCCGGCACGCCGTGCACCTGACCGAGCGCGCCACCGAAATCGGCGCCGATGCGCTGCTGTCGGTCAACCCGTACTACAACCGCCCCAACCGCCGCGGCATCGTCCGCCACTACGAGGAGATCAACCGGGCCACCAACCTCCCGATCCTCCTCTACAACATCCCGCAGCGCACGGGCTCTGACATGCCAAACGACCTGCTCGCCGAGCTCGCGCAGCTCGACAACGTCTACGGCGTCAAGCAGGCCAACCCCGACAACCTTGCGAAGGTCGACGGGCTGCGGATCTACGCCGGCAACGACGACCTCCTGGCTGACGTGCTCGACCTCGGCGAGCCCGGTGGCGTGCTCGTCGCCAGCCATCTGTTCGGCACCGAGATGCGCAGAATGGTCGACGAGCCCGAGCATCGGCGCGAGATCAACGACAGCCTCCAGGACGCCTACCGCGACCTCGCGATCGCTCCGATGGCCACCACCGTCAAGGCTGCACTCAATCTGCTCGGCATCCGCGCCGGGGCGCCGCGGCTTCCGTACGTCGAGCTCGACGAGCAGGAGACGGCGACCGTGACTGCCCTGCTCGAGCGCCACGGCCTGCTCGCAGCCGCGCGCGCTGGATGACCTCGCTGCGGGTCCTCCCGCTCGGCGGGCTGGGCGAGATCGGCAAGAACATGACGGTCGTCGAGTACGACGACCGGATCGTGGTCGTCGACACGGGGTTGCGGTTCCCGACCGCCGAGATGCTCGGGATCGACCTCGTGCTTCCCGACTTCGCCTACCTGCGCGAGCGCGCCGAGGACATCGAGGCGATCGTCATCACTCACGGGCACGAGGATCACCTCGGCGCGCTGCCCTGGGTGCTGCGCGAGCTCGAGTATTGGCCGCCGGTGTACGGCGGGCGGCTGACGATCGCGATGGCGCGGTCAAAGCTCGACGAGCACCGCCTGCGCGACGCACCGCTTGAGGACATCAGCCCGGGCGAGCGGCTGACGCTGGGCCCGTTCGAGCTCGAGCTCGTGCACATGACCCACTCGATTCCCGACTCGTGCGCGGTCGCGCTCACGACCGAGCTCGGCACCGTGCTGCTCACCGGCGACTACAAATTCGACCAGACGCCCGTCGATGGACTGCCGGCCGACGTCTCGCGGCTGGCTGAGCTGGGGCGTGACGGCGTGCTGCTGTTGTGCGGCGACTCGACCAACGCCGATCGGCCCGGGTTCTCGCCGTCTGAGCGCGGGGTCGGCCCGCACCTGCAGGAGGCGTTCACGCACGCTCCGGGGCGCGTGATCGTGACGAGTTTTGCGTCCAACATCCACCGCGTGCAACAGGTGGTGGACGCCGCCGCAGCGCTCGGGCGCAAGGTCTCGCTGGTGGGACGGTCGATGCGCAAGAACGTCGGCATCGGCCGCTCGCTGGGGCACATCGAGGTCCCTGACGGGATCCTGATCCAGCCCAACGAGGTAGAGGACTGGCCCGACGACAAGGTCGTCGTGATCTCCACGGGCTCACAGGGCGAGCCGCTGTCGGCCCTGCGTCGCATGGCGCACAACGACCACCGCACGATCAAGCTCCACCACGGCGACACGGTCGTGTTCGCGGCGACGCCGATCCCGGGCAATGAGCGCGCGGTCAACGAGACAATCGATCGGCTCTACCACATCGGCTGCAACGTGATCACGAGCCGCGACGCGCCGATCCACGCCTCCGGACACGGCTACGAGGAGGAGATCAAGCTGATGCTCAACCTCGTCAGGCCCCAGTACGTGATGCCCATCCACGGCGACTTCAAGCGCATCCGGCTGCACGCGCAGCTCGCCGAGGCCGTGGGCGTCGATCCCGAGGGCGTGTTCTGTGGAGAGAACGGACTGCCCCTCGAGATCGATGCCGGCGGCGCGCGGTTCGGCGAGCCCGAGGAGTCCGGGATGATCTTCGTCGACGGCGTCGATATCGGGGATCCGGCCGACGTCGCCCTGCGCGACCGCCGGATGCTGTCGGCTGACGGGATCTTCATCGTCGTCGCGACCGTGTCCGAGCAGACGGGGGAGTCGGTCGCGCCACCAGAGGTGATCTTCCGCGGCGTGCCGTTCATCGAGCAGGCCGGCGAGCTGATCGACGACATCCGCGACGAGGTCGAGCGCTCACTTGCGCGCGCCGCGAGCGACGGGGTGCGCGAGATCGATCTGCTCCAGCAGGAGCTGCACGACGACCTCGCGGCGTTTGTCTACGACCGCCTGCGACGGCGGCCGATGGTGCTGCCGGTCGTCGTCGAGGTCTGAGCGGCGACCGCGCGCTCGTCGGCGTCACCGGCGCCGTTGGTGCCGTTGGTGCCGTTGGTGCCGTTGGCGCCATGGGGCTGAACAACCTCGGCGGATCGGTCGAGCGGGATCCGGATCACGAATCGCGTGCCGGTGCCGTCTGCCGGTTGTTCGAGTGCGACCGAGCCGTCATGGGACTCGGCCACGGCGCTGACGATCGCCAGCCCCAGTCCGGAGCCCCGACCGCCGTCGCGCCCGCTGCGCACGAACCGCTCGAACACCCGGCGACCCAGCTCCGGCGGGATCCCGGGCCCGTCGTCCTCCACGACCAGCACGGCCTCGCCGTCTCGGGCGGACGTCGACGCGCGGACGTTGGTGCCGCTCGGGGTATGGCGCACGGCGTTCTCGAGCAGGTTCAGCACGAGCCGGTGGAGGTCGTCGCGGGCGCCGGCCACGACCGCGTGGTTGGCGTCGATGATCAGCTCATGGTCATCGGCCACCGGCCCGAGCTCGGCGGCTGCCTCGGTAAGGACGTCGGCGAGATCGGTGGGCCAATGCGGCTGCACCCGCTTGGCGTCTGCGCGCGCGAGCAACAACAGGTCGCCGACCAGCCGCCGCATCCGCCGCGTCGACCGCAGCGCCGCCTCGGCCGTCTCGGCCTGTTCGCCACTGAGCTCCTCGGTCAGCAGCTCAAGGTTGGCGAGCACGCTGGTCAACGGGGTTCGCAGCTCGTGCGAGGCGTCGGCCACGAACTCGCGCTGGCGGTCGAGCATCGCCTCGGTCTCGCCGCGCGATGCATCGAGTGCTCCGAGCATCCCCTCCAGTGTGCTCGCGAGCTCGGCGATCTCGTCGCTGGCCTCGGGGTGAGGGATATGCAGGCTGGGGTCACGCGTGCGCTCGATCTCGCGCGCAGCGAGCGTCAGCTCGACGATCGGGCGCGTTGCTCGCTGGGCGGTGGCCAGGCCCGCCAGCAGCGCGAGGATCGTCCCGCCCACGACGCCCAGCACCAGGAAGAACTGCACCCGGGCCAGCGTGTGGTCGACATCGGAGAGCGGACGCGCGTAGAGCAACTCGGCGTCGTTGTCGATCGGCTGGATCGCGAGGCTGCGCACCGCGACCCGGTAGCCGTCGGAGGTGAAGCTGCCGACGTTGACGTCGGGCGGGGTCTTGAACAGCCTGGTGTCGAACGGCGCCTTGGCGCCCTTCAGGCGCACCTGGTCCTGGGTGCACAGCAGCTCGTCGTGGTCGAAGATCCGGATCTGAGCGTGCTCGGCGGTTGCGTAGTCGTTGAGGTGGACGGTCGTGCTCTTGCAGTTCAGGTTGAGCCCGTTGTAATGCAGCTTGCCGTTGAGCCCCTGCTGGAGCTGATCGGCCGCGGAGCGCACCTCGTCGTTGAACTGGCCCCGCACCTGCCTGGTCGTGAGCACGCCGACGATCGACGCGAAAGATGCCAGGATCACGAACGTCAGCGCCGCCGAACCGCCGGCCAGCCGCCACCGGATCGGCAGCGACTTATACGCGGAGAACGTAGCCCGCGCCGCGGATCGTATGTAGGAGCCGAGGCTCGCCACCGGCTTCAAGCTTCCTTCGGAGGTTCGATACGAACACTTCGATCGTATTGGTCATCGAAAACGGGTCATAGCCCCAGACCTCGTCGAGCAGGCGCTGGCGCGAGATCACGATGCGCTCGTTGCGCATCAGGTACTCGAGCAGTTCGAACTCGCGCTGGGTCAGGTCGATCCGCCGACCCTGACGCGTCACCTCGTGGGTGTCGGGGTTCAGCTTCAGGTCGCCGACGGTCAGCGTCGCCTGGCCGCGCGGGGGACGTCGCCTGAGCAGCGCCCGCAATCGCGCCAGCAGCTCCTGGCGCTCGAACGGCTTGACCAGGTAGTCGTCGGCCCCCGAGTCCAGGCCCTCGACGCGAGCCTCGACGGCGTCGCGCGCGGTAAGCACCAGGATCGGAACGTCGTCTGACTGCCGCAGCTGCTTGGCGACCTCGATCCCGTCGAGGCGGGGGAGGCCCAGGTCGAGGATCACCAGATCGGGCAGGAACGCGTGCGCCTGGTCCAGCGCCGCGATGCCGTCATCGGCCACGCGCACCTCGTAGCCCTCCATCCGCAGCGAACGCTGCAGGACCTGGGCGATCGCATCGTCGTCCTCGACGACCAATACTCGGGGTGACCGTTCGTAATCGACCATTTCCTGCAATAAATGGTAGTTCGGGGTCGGGGTAGGCCCGGCGATCTTTAGCGGACCCTAATCAGGCAGGAGGCTGGGCGCCGCCGTCGAAGCCATCCCTTCGGGAATGGCCGCCACCAAACGCAAGCAGCCGCCGGCCCGGCGCGCCAAGCGCTCGCTGCTCGCGAGCCGTCCCACGCTGCGCGTTCCACGGCTCGAGCTCGAGGCCCATCAGGTCGACATCGTCGGCCTCGCGCTCGTGGCGATCGGGGTGTTTCTCGCCGGCGTGGCCTACCTCGGTTGGTCCGGAGGCGCGCTCGGCAACGGCTTTGTGCACGCCGCGCGGTTCGTGTTCGGCCGCCTCGGCTACGCGATCCCGGCCGCGCTCGTGGTCGGCGGAGGACTGGTCCTGATGCGCGAGCTGCGCCCGCCGGGCCGCCCGCTGCGCACCGGGGTGATCTGCCTGACGGCCGCGATCACGCTGGCGCTCGCCGCCGGCACGCTCGGCGTCGGTCCCGGCCAGACCCCGAGCGGCGAGTTCTGGCATCCGGCGGCGTTCGAGTCGCGCGGCGGCGTCGTCGGCCAGGCTGAGCTCTGGGCCTCCTCGCACCTGTTGTCGACAGCAGGCGCAGACATCCTCGCCGTGTTCCTGTTCCTCGCGGGCGCGATCCTCGTGTCCGGCGCGACCCTGGCCGGCGTGATCCGCGCGACCGGGGCCGGCGTGGCCGGGACATCGAGGGCGTTCAAGCGGACGACGGGCGATTTCGCCCAGACGGCGTCGCGTCGCCCCGCAACCGAGGCGGCCAGGACCCGCGCGGCCCGGACGCGCGTCCCGTCGCGAGCGGCAGGCGTCGAGCCGCCCCCGATGGCGGATGCTCCGATCGCGGACGCCGCCGAGCCGGTCGAGGATCCCGAGCCGCTGTTCCCGCCCGAGCCCGACACCTCTGAGCTCGTAATCCGTGCCACGCACGTCGAGGCGCCGCCGATCCGGGCCGCCGAGGACGAAGAGGCTGCGGTCCAAGACGAGCCTCCGGACCCTGCCGACGCCGAGGAGCCGCCGTCCGGCCCCGCGCAGGAGGTCGGCCCCGACGACCTCACTCCGGCGGGACGCTACCGAGCGCAGATCACCGATGACCCGAACTTCGAATGGCGGGTGCCGTCGGGACGGTTCCTGGTGCGCTCGACGGGCGAGGCCGCCAAGCCCGACACGGCCGGACAGGAGGTGGTGGCAAAGAACCTGCTCGAGACGCTCGGCCACTTCGGAATCGAGGCCAAGCTTGTGGGCCGGGTCACCGGCCCCCACATCACGCGCTACGAGCTGCGGCTCGCGCCCGGCACGAAGGTCGGCAAGGTGGCCCAGCTCAAGGACGACCTGGCCTACGCGCTGGCGGCGACAGAGATCCGGATTCTCGCCCCGATCCCGGGTAAGACGGCCGTGGGCGTCGAGGTCCCCAACGCCCGCCGTCGGATCGTGCATCTCGGCGACGTCTTCCAGGAGCCGCCGCCCGACTGGTCGCCGCTCACCGTGTGGCTGGGCAAGGACATCGCCGGCCGCGCGATCGGCGCCGACCTCGCGAAGATGCCCCACCTGCTCGTCGCGGGGACCACCGGCGCCGGCAAGTCCGCGTGCGTCAATGCGATGCTCTGCAGCATCCTGCTGCGTGCTACGCCGCACGACGTCAGGGTGGTGCTCGTCGACCCCAAGCAGGTAGAGCTCAACCACTACGAGTCGATCCCGCATCTGCTCACGCCGGTGATCACAAGCCCGCGGATGGCGGCCAACGCGCTGCAGAACCTGGTCAAGGAGATGGAGCAGCGATACGGCACGATGTCGCTGGCGCGGACCCGGTCGCTGCCCGAGCTCAACCGCGCGCGCGAGAAGCGCGGCGAGCCGCCGCTGCCGTACATCCTGTGCGTGATCGACGAGCTTGCCGACCTGATGATGGTCGCGCCCGCCGACGTCGAGGACTCGATCATCCGCCTGGCTCAGAAGGCGCGGGCCGTCGGAATCCACCTGGTGCTCGCCACGCAGTCGCCGCGGGTCGACGTGATCACCGGGATGATCAAGGCCAACGTCCCCTCCCGGATCGCGTTCGCGGTCTCGAGCCAGACCGATTCGCGCGTGATCCTCGACCAGAACGGCGCCGAGTCGCTGCTGGGAATGGGCGACATGCTGTTCTCACCGGTCGGCTCCAACAAGGTCCAGCGAATCCAGGGCGCCTACATCGACGAGGAGCAGGTCGCCGAGCTCACCGAGGCATGGCGGCGCCAGGGCGAGCCCGAGTTCCACGAGGAGCTGCTCGAGGAGGTCGAGGCGGAGCAGCCGGCCGGCGACGACGAGGATTCGCTGCACCCCGACGAGGACCCGCTGCTCGACGAGGCGATCGCGCTGGTCGCACAGATGGGCACCGCCTCGACGTCGATGCTCCAGCGCCGTCTGCGGCTCGGGTACACGCGCGCGGGACGTCTGATCGACATGCTCGAGCGCCGGGGGATCATCTCGGGTTACGAGGGCTCAAAGCCCCGTCAGGTGCTGATCACCGAGGCGGACGTGCCGCGGATCCTGTCCCACCTCGCCGAGGCGGGAGGGCCCAGTGCGTCGCAGCAGAAGCTCCGCGTTCCCGACGTCGACGACGAGCCTTAGTGCTCCCCACCCCAGATTCCATCCCATTCGAGCTGCCCCTGGCGGCGTCGGGCTTCGTCCTCGTCGGCTCGCGCAGCGCTGCTGCGCCACGCCTCCTGCGTCCTCGCCCGCCATCCGCCAGTGACATCTCTCGGTGGGACGGAACCTACGGCGAGGAGCACTTAGGGACCTCCACGGTGTGACCGTGCTCGCGCCGGGAGCTACTAGCCTTCGGGGCTGAATGGCGGACATCGGCACGACCCTGCGCGAAGCGCGGATCCGCGCCCGCATCGACATGACCGAAGTCGAGGCGCGCACGAAGATCCGCGCCAAGTACCTGCGGGCGATCGAGAACGAGGAATGGGACCTGCTGCCGGGCCCCGTCTACGTCAAGAGCTTCCTGCGAACCTACGGCGACTTCCTCGGGCTCGACAGCCGGACGCTCGTCGACGAGTACAAGCGCCAGTACGAGCGGCCTTCCGATAACGAGATGCGCCCGATCTCCTCGCTGAGCCGGGAGCGCGAACGCGCCGCCCGTGGCCCCCGGATCCCGCCGTGGGTGATCGTCGGCGTGGTGCTGATCGGGATCGTGGCGGCGCTGTACTTCGTCGGCTCCAATAACAACAACTCGCCGTCCAACAATCCCACGACTCCAAACGTGGCAGCCAATCAGCCCAATCAACACCGTCCGAATCACAAGAAGCAGCAGCACAAGACCGTGCCCGCCAAGCCCAAGACCGTCACGCTGCAGCTCGTGCCGACCGCCACGGTGTACGTATGCGTCGAGAACGGGTCCGGCGCGAAGCTGATTGCGGGTCGGGTGTTCGCCGCCGGCGAGACGATCCCGACCGAGAAGGCCGGCAAGCTCCTGATCACGCTCGGTAACTCCTCGGTGCAGATGAAGGTCAACGGCAAGACCGTCCAGGTGGCCCAGGGGAGCCCGATCGGCTACTCGATCACGCCGTCGGCGATGACGCCGCTGCCATCCGCTCAGCAGCCCACTTGCAGATGACCGAGCGCGCGCCCGTCCGAGCGGGGATCCTGGTGACCGGCACCGAGGTGCTGACGGGGATCATCTCCGACCGCAACGGCCCCTGGCTATCCGAGCGCCTGCGCGAGGTCGGCGTCGACACGGCGATGATCCACATCGTCGGCGACAGGCCCGAGGACCTGGTCGCATCGCTCGAGTACATGAAGCGCGAGGGGATGGCGGTGGTGATCACCAGCGGCGGCCTCGGCCCCACCGCAGACGACCTGACCGCCGAGATCGTCGGGCGCTTCTGCGGCCGCGAGATGGTGCTCGACGACGAGCTCGAGGCCAAGATCGCCGAGATCCTGCGTCCGTTGCTGCGACGCTGGCCCGGTCTCGATCAGGAAGCGCTTCGTGAGTCAAACCGCAAGCAGGCGGTGATCCCGAAGGGCGCGACGATCCTCGACCCCGTCGGCACCGCGCCGGGGCTGGTCGTGCCGCCCGCGCAGTCCGGCGGCGGACCGACGGTCGTCGTGCTGCCGGGCCCGCCGCGCGAGCTTCAGCCGATGTGGCGCACGGCAATCCAGACCGAGGCGTTCCGCGAGGCGATCGCGGGCGCGACCACATATGTCAACGGGGTGCTGCGGCTGTTCGGGATCCCGGAGTCCGAGATCGCAAGCACGCTCCGGGCGGCCGAGGCCGACGGGCTCGAGCTCGAACCGCTGGAGATCACCACATGCCTGCGGCGCGGAGAGATAGAGGTGTCGACCCGCTACGAGCCGCCGGGCGAGGGCGCCTATCGGAAGCTCGTGCAGTTCATCCGCGACCGTCACAGCGACACGCTGTTCTCAGAGGACGGCTCGACCGTCGACGACCAGGTGATCGCACTGCTGTCGGGCCGCACCGTTGCGGTCGCCGAATCGTGTACCGGCGGCATGATGT
>DASYFZ010000458.1:0-3391 GCA_036000295.1 Solirubrobacteraceae bacterium | reverse complement strand
GGCGAGCAGATGTTCAACATCGCCCGCAATGCCTGGCTACAGGCCGGGCTGCCGATCGAGACGCCCGGCACCACGGTCGACCGCCAGTGCGGGTCGGCCCAGCAGGCGGTCAACTTCGCCGCGGCGCTGATCGCCGCGGGGGTCCACGACGTCGTCATCGGATCGGGTGTCGAGCACATGGCCCACGTGCCGATGGGCGTCGGCTTTCACTGGGTCGACGAGGTCGGCAGCCCCAGGCCGCCGGAGCTGATGGAGCGCTACAACCTGATCCCGCAGGGCCTTTCGGCCGAGATGATCGCCGACCAGTGGGAGATCCCGCGCTCAGAGCTCGACGAGCTCGCGCAGCGCTCGCACCAGCGGGCTGCGCGTGCGACCGAAGAGGGCCGATTCGAACGCGAGGTGGTGCCGATGCAGGTAAACGGCTCCACGTTCGTCGCCGATCAGGGGATTCGCCCCGACACGACGATCGAGGCGCTGTCCCAGCTCAAGCCGGCGTTCAAGCCCGACGGCAAGATCACCGCCGGCAACAGCTCGCAGATCTCCGACGGAGCGGCCGCGGTGCTGCTCATGTCACGCGAGAAGGCCGACGCGCTCGGCCTCGCTCCGCGCGCGAAGATCCTCGATCAGACGACGGTCGGCGTCGATCCCGTGATCATGTTGACCGGCCCGATCCCGGCCACGCGCAAGCTGCTTGAGCGCAACAAGATGTCGATCGGTGACGTCGACCTGTTCGAGGTCAACGAGGCGTTTGCGCCCGTGGTCGCCGCCTGGCGACGCGAGCTCGAGCCCGACATGGACCGCGTCAACGTCAACGGTGGCGCGATGGCACTCGGCCATCCGCTCGGCTCGACCGGCGCCCGCCTGATAACGACGCTGCTGCACGAGATGGAGCGGTCGGAAGCAGAGGTCGGGCTCGTGACGATGTGCTGCGGCGGCGGGCTGGGCACCGGGACGATGCTCCAGCGCGTGTAGCGCTCAGGGCACCCCGCTCAGGGCACCCAGGTCTCGCCCGCGGGCGTGACGACGAGCTCGTGCGTGAACGCGCGCGGGCGCTGCTGCACGAGGAACGCAACCGCCTCGGCAATCTGACCCATGTCGCCGAGTGCATCCGGTGGCTGGCCCTGGGTGAAGGCGGCTGTCTTGGGCGACTCGATCGTCGCGTCGACGGCGAGCAGGGCGACGTGGACGCCCTGGCCGCGCAGCTCCTGTGCGGCGGCCTGGACCAGCGCCTTGGTGGCGAACGCGCCGGCCGCCCACAGCCCCTTGCCCGGAATCGCGCGGCGCGAGGAGCCACCAGTGACCTGGATTAGCGCGCCGCCGCCGGCGTCCTTGAGCGCGGCCGCGCCAGCTGACAGGAAGACGAACGCCTGCTCGGCGACGGCCACGGTCCAGCCGCGGAACGCGTCGAGGTCGGCGTCGGCAAGGTCGCCGCCGCCGAACGGGCCGGCCCTGGGCGGCCGTGCGGCGGTGACGGCGTTGACGACCGCATCGAGCGAGCCGAACTGCTCGCGCGCGGATCCGAGGGCGACGGACAGCGAGTCAGGGTCAGAGGCGTCAGCTTTGACTGCGAGCGCGCCGCGTGCAGCCACCGCTTCGAGCGTGTCCTGGCTCTGGGCGATCGCGGCCGTGTTCCAGCCAAGCGACTGGAAGTGGTCGACGATCGCGCCGCCCAGGTTGCGGGCGCCGAGCACGACGATCGTTTTGGGCATGGGCTAGCCCTCCTGTTGTGTCGGGCGGATCAGCATCTCGTTGATCGCGACGTTCCAGCGCCGCGTGACGATGTAGCGGATCGCGTCGGCGATGTCCTCGGCCTGCAGCCGCTCGACACCCTCGAAGCGGTGGCGCGTCGCAGCCTGAATCTCGGGCCGGTTGTGCGACACCAGCTCGGTCGCGACCGCGCCCGGCTCGACGAGCGAGACCCGCAGACGGTGGGTCGCGAACTCCTGACGCAGCGATTCGCTGAACGCGCCGACGCCGTGCTTGGTGAGGTTGTAGACGCCGCTGCCGGCGCGCGCCACGCGGCCGGCCACCGAGCTGATGTTGACCATGTCGGCGACGTTGCGTGGGGCGCTCTCGGCGGAGCGCAGCAGGTGGGGGATGGCGGCGTGGGCGCAGTACAGGAGGCCGAGCACGTTGAGGTCGACCATCCGCTGCCACTCTTCCAGTGGCGCACCGTGGGCGGGCCCGAGCAGCATCACACCGGCGTTGTTGACGAGTGTGTCCAGCCGCCCGAGCTCGGCGACCGTCCGCTCCACGGCGGCCTCAGCTTGGGCCTGCTCGGTGACGTCGGTCTCGATCACGAGCACGCTTGTGCCGCGGTCGCGCAAGCGGCCGGCGAGCGCGTCGAGCCGATCGACCCGGCGCGCGGCGACCGCGACGGCCGCTCCGGCCTCGGCGAGCGCCTCGGCGGTCGCCTCGCCGATGCCACTCGAGGCGCCGGTCACCAGCGCGACGGTCCCCTGCAGTGAATCGGCCATCAGGATGACTCCCATCTGAATCCGGTCGCGCTCGGCGCGGGTGCAAGCGGGCTCGCCTCCAGCCCGGGCCGCGGGTCGTTGTCGTGAAAGCCGACGGGCGCGAGGTCGTTTGGCGTGTCGGGATGAAACAGCGAGGCGAGGTACTGAGCCTGCCCGCGACCCGGGCCGAGCTCGAACTGGCCGCCGCCGTAGGCGCCGATCCCGCGATCGACGCAATAGTCGTACGTCGCGCAGAGCTTGGGCAGGCCGCCGATCCGCGAGGGCTTGATGTTGACCATCCGCGGGGCGAACGGCAGCGACTCGATGTCGTCGATCGAATGGATCGGCGCGTCCCAGGTGATCCGGTCGTGATCGTCGGCCAGCGCGGCGGCGGTCTCGGGCGTGACCACGTCGGGGTCCTCGAGCCACGCGTCGGGGAAGGCCTCGACGACGCGCCGGTAGAGCACCGGGTCCGGCGGCTGGTCGACGACCGTGCCGCGGTAGAAGGACTTGAAGTCGATCGAGTCGACCGACCCGGTGTCGACGAGCGCCGCGATCAACTCCGGCGTCCACGAAGTCGTCGCGTCGAGCTTGAAGCGAAGCGTGGGGTAGCGCTCGAGCCGGCTGAGCAGCGGGTCAAGCGAGGGCGGCTCGCCCAGGCGCAGCGAGACAACGAACGTCAGCGGGCTTGCCTCGAGCCGGAGGACCTCGTGCAGCGATCGTCCGGCCTGGGTCAGGGCGAGGTCAAGCGCCGCGCTGTGAAACGTCCACCGGCGGTACAGGCGCGAGACGTCGGTCTCCGGTTCGACCGGGAACAGGTCGAGCGAGTCGATCAGCTCGCAGAACTCGCCGAGCGTAAAGCGGCCCGACAGGTCGTGGACGGCGCCCGCCTCCTGCAGTGCCACCTGGTCTTCGTTCTGGTAGACGACGTCCTC
>DASYFZ010000197.1:0-1855 GCA_036000295.1 Solirubrobacteraceae bacterium | reverse complement strand
TCCGGTCAACATGGAATTCCGGTACGGGACCTCGTTCCTGTCGGAATCGCCCGAGGCCTACGAGCGGCTGATTCTCGACGCGATGCGCGGCGACGCCACCCTGTTCACTCGCAACGACGAGATCGAGGCGCTGTGGGGGATCATCGATCCGATCCTCGGTGCCTGGCACCAGGACACCGAGTCGGCGCTTCCGCGCTACAAGTCTGGGTCGGCAGGGCCACGGCAGGCGCAGCGGCTGCTCGGTAACGGGCGGCGGTGGCGGCGGTTGTGACGAACTCCGGCGGGACGGCGGCCCGATGAGCGATGACGTCTGGTCCGAGCGAGACACGAACCCCGACGCGATCGATGCCGCGCTGCGCGACCTGCTGCGCAAACGTCACGCGGCCAATCGCGCGCTGGCGCCAGCTCGCGTCCTCAACCTGATCGTCGTCACCGACCGCGCGCAGAGCGGCGCGCTCGCAGACCAGCTCGGGCATCTGGGTCGCCACAGCTCCTCGCGGACAATCCTGTGCGCGGTGGAGGACGGACGTCGAACGCTCGACGCGACCGCGGTGATGAGCTACCAGGAGCCGCCGACCGGCGGCTTCGGACTGATCCACGAGCGGGTTGAGATCGACATCGGGCCTAAGCACCTGCGCCGCTTGAAGACGATCGTCGATCCCGTGTTGATACCCGAGCTGCCGACCGCGCTCTGGTGCCCTCAGCACGAGCGGGCGATCGACACCTTGCGGGGCTCGGTCGACGCGGTAGTGCTGGACTCCGACCGGACACCTGAGCCGGCCGCAGCGCTTGCCCGCGCCGCCGAGGTGGCGCGCTCGACGTATGTCGTGGACATGGCGTGGATTCGAACGACGCCGTGGCGCGAGCGGCTTGCCGCCGGCTTCGACCCGCCCGCACGGCTCGCCGCGCTGCACTCGCTGACGAGCGTCTCGATCCGCCATCGGACCGGCTTCTCGGCAAGCGGGATGCTGCTCGCCGGCTGGCTCGCCTCGCGCCTGCAATGGAAGACGAGCCCGCTGGTCCCCGACACTCGGGCCGGACTGCGAGGCACCTTCGGCACGAACTCCTCTGGCAGCGTCGAGATCGCCATCGATCCGATGAGGCAAAGCGGCTCGGGCGTCGTCGGCCTGACCGTCTCGAGCGGTGGGGGCTTCTCACTCTCGCTGGACGAAGCGGCCGGCGGTGTGCGCGTCCGCGAGCGCTCGGCCGGGGGCGGAGAAGCGGCGTGGCAGGCGCTGGAATCCCTCCCGGGAGAAAGAGGAACGCTCGCCGAGGCCGTGAGACAGGCAATGCTGCGCGATCCCACGTACCGCCCGGCGCTTGACGCCGCACGGCACCTGTCTGAATCCGTGGGCGTTGAGCCGCAAGCCGTGAACCAGCCCGCCCGCCGTTGCGCATCCACCAGCTTCGGCGGGTAAGGGTGCCGTGACCGTCGTCGGCATCGACCTCGGCGGCACGAAGGTGGCGGCGGCGTCGCTTCGCGACAGGGAGCTCGGCCCGGCAGCCGTCGAGCACACGGACAGCTCCGGTCAGGCGGGCTTGCTCGACCAGCTAGCCGCGCTCGTGAAAAGAGTCAAGTGCGACACTCTTGAAGCCGTTGGTATCGGCGTGCCCTCGGTGGTGGAGTTCGAGACCGGAAGGGTGATCTCGTCGGTCAACGTGCCGCTCGTCGACGTCGCGATTCGCCAAGTATTGGGGGAGCGGCTCGGGGTCCCGGTGTTCGTCGACAACGACGCGACGGTCGCGGCGCTCGCCGAAGCTCACGACGAGCAGCTTCGAATGGTCGCCAAGAACCTCGTGATGATCACCGTCGGGACCGGCATCGGCGGCGGACTCGTGCTCGGCGGACGCATTT
>DASYFZ010000169.1:0-5535 GCA_036000295.1 Solirubrobacteraceae bacterium | reverse complement strand
TCGGCGTGGTGTCTCCGAGCGCGGCGATGAACTCAGGGCCCGAGGGCGTCGGGGTGTAGACGGGTCCCGGGGCGATCGCGTTGACGCGCACCCCGCTCGCGCTGTACTCGGCTGCCCAGGCGCGCGTCATCGCCTCGAGCGACGCCTTCCTCGCGCCGTACGCCGCACCGCCCACGAGCCCGACCCCGGCGGCCATGCTGCTGAGGCTGACGATGCTGCCGCGGCCGCGGGCGGCCATTCCCGGAGCCAGCGCCGCCACGAGGAGAAACGGGGCGCGAACGTTGCTCGCGAACATCTTGTCGAACGCGGCCACGTCGACCTCCGCGGTCGGGGCGAATAGCGAGATCCCTGCGTTGTTGATCAGGATGTCGACGTCGCCTGCCTCGCTCGCCAACCACTGCACGTCGGAAGCATCGGTGAGGTCGGCCGCGACGAAGCTGGCCTGGCCGCTGGCGGCGGTGATCGCCCGCACCGTCTCGGCCCCTCGCTCGGCGTTACGGCCATGAACCAGAACCTCGGCCCCATCCCGTGCCAGTTGCAGCGCGACGGCGCGGCCGATGCCCGATGTCGCGCCCGTCACCAGCGCCCGCTGACCTTCGAGATTCTTGTGCGTCAACGTTGACATTCGTGTTCCCTCGTTCGTCATCTGCGTCAAGGGTCCACCGGGTCGCCCGACCCCGCATGGCACGCACGAGCGATGTTTTTTGTGGCGTTGCGCCGGGGGCGCTCAGCGCCGCGGATCGTGGCGGCGGCTCATGGCTCGACGCTCGAGTAGAGGTATGCGGCGGCGAGCGTGCGCCACGGCCGGAAGCGCTCCCCGATCGCGTCGACCTGCTCGATCGACGTCGGGGGATCGAGCCCCCATCTGCGCTCGACCGCTCGGCGAAACGCGAGGTCGGCGGCGGGCCAGACGTCGGGTCGGCGCAGCGCGAGCATCAGGACTCCGTCGGCGGTGAAGCGGCCGACGCCCTTGACATCGATGAGCGCGGTGCGCGCCGCGTCATCGTCGAGCGTGCGCAGGCGACCGGGGTCCAGACGCCCGTCCTCGAGCCGTGCGGCGAGGTCGTGCAGGTACGCCGCCTTCGCGTAGGACATCCCGATCCCGCGCAATGTCTCGTCGTCGATGGCCAGTAGCTCCGCCGGTGTGGGCATCCGCCCGCCCACGAGCGCCTCGAGCCGCGCGAGGATCGACGCCGCAGCGGCGAGCGAGAGCTGCTGGCCGATCACCTGCAGCACGAGCGCTCCCCACAGGTCGCTCGGCAAGCCGTCGAACAGGGTGTCCGGATCCAGACCGGGTTCCGCCTCGACCAGTTCCGCCATCCGCGGGTCCGCGGAACGCAGGAGCGCCCGCCCGCTCGCCCACCGGTCGGCACGACTTCGTGCGCCGCCACGGCCAGGGGCTCTGCTCACCGCGGCCATTCCCGGACGACGTCGGTCGGGCGCTTGTCGTCGCGCAGGCCGAGGAAGCGCGGCTGACGCAGGCGACCGTCGTTCGTCCACTCGGCGAACCCGACCTGGGCCACCAGCTGGGGGCGAGTCCAGTGCGTGCCCCTCGGGATCGGGCGCGCATCGACGAACGGCGAATCGGGCGTCTCAACCTTGCGCAGCCGGGCGCCGAGCTCGCGGAGTGTCGCCGCGGTGTAGCCGGTCCCCACCTTGCCCGCGTATCTGAGCCTGCCGGCCTCGTAATACCCAACGAGCAGCGCGCCGAAGTCGGTCCGGCTGCCGGACGGATCTGTGTATCCGCCGATCACGAACTCCTGCTCCCAAACGCATTTGAGCTTCAGCCAGTCCCGCGAGCGGCCAGAGACGTACGCCGCAGCTGCGCGCTTGGCGATCAGGCCTTCCCAACCCGCCCGACACGCTTGGTCAAACCGCGTCTGCGAGTCATCGCGCCACGCCTCGCTGAGCTGCAACGCCGCGCCTGGCCGGATCGCATCCGTCAGCCTCGCGCGGCGCTCGAGCAGCGGCAGATCTCTGAGATCGTCTCCGTCGAGCTCGAGCAGATCAAACACGCAGTACACGACCGGGTTCGCGGCCACGCGCTCCGCAGAGGGGTTCGTGACCCCGAGGCGCTGCTGGAGCCGGCTGAACGACGTCTGCTCCCCGTCGAACGCGACGACCTCGCCATCGAGCACGAGGTCCCGGTGTCGCTGTCTCGCGAGCGCGCTCCGGACCTCGGGGTAGGTGCCGGTGAGGTTCTTCGCCGTGCGCGACTCGAGCCGCACCTCGCTGCCATCCTTGCGCGCGACGCAACGCTCACCATCGAACTTGCGTTCGAGCAGCCAGTCGTCGCCGAAGTCGCGGCGGTCGGTCAGGGTCGCGAGCATCAACGCCATCGGCACGCCTGTCATCGCCGCACGCGCACCGCGCAAGCGAGGACGCTCATGGCCGAGGCCACCTCGATCGGATCAGCCCATCGGCACCGTCGCCGAGCGCAGATCGCGACTGTCGCATTGGTGGGACTCCTCTCGTCCCTTGTAAGGCGGTCTTCAGTCATGACTCTGCCGCTCCTCGTTCGTCGTCTCGCTTGAGCGTGAGGCCAAACACCGGATGGTCCATCACACGGAGATGTGATGTCTTTCCGGGAGTACAGGGGAAACGTCCCGTCGCACGCGCGAATGGGCGGTCCGTGTCGCCCGAGGCCTCGGGGCGCGAGATCTGGTGCGGATTACGATAGAGCGCAACGATGGCGCTGGCATCAGCGTTTAGACCGATGATCCGCGGCCGGGATGCGGAACTCGCTGTGTATCCGCGCTGGGTGCGCCAGGTGAGGGAGTCGTCGTAGTGCTGGCGTCTCGCCCAGCGGGTGTCGCCGAGGACGTCGTCCCCTCGCCCGGGCTTGGCGTGGAGCTCGTTGACGACGTGGGTGCTCATGATCGCGTCCTCTCTTCGGCGATCAGTGGGTGGGGGTGTTTCGGATCACGATCAGGCTGACGATCTTCCCGTTGCGGACGGTGAAGTAGTTCGTCAGGATCAGCTCGTCTGGAAGGTTGGTCTTGTCGTACTCGCCGTCGTACCGGCCGCGGACGATCGCCTCGCCGTAGTGGTCGTTTTGAGTGCCGCCAAGGGCGGCGAGGACATCACTGGTTGCGGCCTCCAGAGCCGGAGAGTCAAGAGACCGTCGGCCACGTCCGGGGGCGCGTCATACTACCGTCTCCGATGCAGCGTAGTAGTCGCTCACTGGGGTAGACGACGAGTCCACGGACTTCCCAGCGTCGACAAATCCCACTGCTGAGAAGGGGCCTGCCACATGCCCTCAGCGAGCAGGCCGGGCGATATCTACGATGGTGTGTAGTAAACTCTGGCCATGCAGAGTTATCGGTCGGCCTATCCATGCGCAGAGTGAGCGAACCGGTGTGAGGCGAGCTTCGCGCTCTCCTGGTTTGCGGCAGCGACTGCACCAATGCACTTCGCGAGCACAAGCAGCCACTCGGGCGGCGCCCGAGGTGGCCTATGAGCACATCCTGGTGGCGTACGACGGCACCTCGGAGGGGGACGCGGCGTTGCTCGAGGCCAACAAGTTGGCGACGCGCGACGGTGCGCGCCTGACGATCGTCACCGTCGTCGCGCTCGAGCGTCCGATCCGCCGCGTCACGCGTCTGCCGATGCTGACGAGTGTTTGGAACGACGTCCTGCTCGACCATGCGCGCGCCGATCTCGAACGCGCCGAGCGCCTGCTCGACATACCGACCGAACGCACGGTGCTGTTCGGTTCTCAGGCCAAGGCGCTCGCGGCGGGCGCCGAGGAGTTCGGCTGCGACGCGATCATGCTCCCAGCGCCGCGGCTCCCCCGGCTCGCGAGATTCCTGCACCGTGATAGCTCACGCCGCTTGCAGCGCTGCGCCGGAGTACCGATCCTGCGGCCGCGCTGACGGGCACGCTCGGCGCCACGCCAATCCCGTGACCTCAGCCGCCCGAGTCCGCGGGCCACCAGAAAATCAGGGTGCGCGCGGCCCTCCGTTCCGCGGAGGCTGTCGGAGTATTCGTGCCGCCTGATGGGCTTAAGGCACTTCCGGGTTGGTTGTGATCGTGGTCAGGCGCTGTTGATGCCGCCGTCGTTGGTGAAGTGGCTGCCGGCTGATCATCTGGTGTGGACGGTCTGGGTGGCGTCGATGAGGTGGATCTGGAGGCGTTCAAGGCCGAGTATCGGTTGGGCGCGGCTGGTCGGCCGGCGTATGACCCGGCTTGATGGTCGCGCTGGTTTGGTACGCATCGCTTCACCGCCGGCAACCGCCACCCGGGCGACGACGCCGTGCTGACGCTACGTGCGGCCGCGTTGCGCGCCGCCGGCGTGCGTCCCGGAGACCTCCTGGTGAGCACCGAGGGAGGCGCACTCACCGACGCCATCAGCTGCTCGAGCGCAGGGTGCCGCACGCGGCTGGTCGCCCGTGACCGGCGATTGCCCACGGCGAGGGTCACATCGCCTTCGCTCGCTCCACATGAACCGCCGCGGGTGACGGGCCGGCGTGGCGGGTCAGGACCGAGGCCGGGTGAGATCGCCGGTCATGCCGCCACCGGGAACGAGATCTCGTCCGTGCCGAAGAACGCCGCCTCGGCCAGGCCGAGGGGGCCCGTAGGAAGGGAGCCGCACACCCACTCGGTCATGATGCGGTGCCAGTTGGCGGTCGGGTAGAGCCGGCCGATCACCGCGAGGGTCATGACCTGCATCCGGCTGGAGACGAGCGACTCGGCCGGGATCGTCTCGTTTCTCATGAGTTCCCAGTGCTCGGAGCGCGGGTCGCCGGTGTGACTGAGCAGCGACGCCACGTACTGAGGAGTGAGTGTCACCTCGGCGTCGTCGGCGTACCACGCGTTGACGGCGCGCACGTGCTCGAGCACGCGCTCGGGGTCGAAGCGGGCGTCGTCGAGCGCGAAGAATCCGAGGGCGGCCAATCCGGCGTGCGCCGCTTCGGCGTCGCTTCGGAGGGCGGCGCGGATCACCGCGAGCTCGCAGTCGATGCGGCCGCGCGCGACCGTCTTGGTCATGCCGAAGTCGAGAAACGCCACTCGGCCGTCGGGCAGGAGCCGGAAGTTGCCGGGATGAGGGTCGCCGGAGAACTGCCCGAAGCGGTACAGCGAGCCCAGGTAGAAGCGCAGGAGGATCTCGGCCACGCGATCACGGGTGACCTCCGGCGCCTGCTGGAGCTCGGCGAAGCCGACGCCGTCGACCCACTCGGTCACCAGCACTCGAGTCCGGCACAGCCTGGTGACGACGTCGGGTACGACAATGAACGGGTGACCGCGCCAGCGCCGGGCGAAGGCGCGCTGTGCCTGCGCCTCGTGCTCGTAGTCGAGCTCCTCGCCGATGCGCTCCCGCAGCTCGAGCGCCATCGCCGCCGGGTCTAGCCCAGGAACGAACCGCTTGGCCGCGCGCATGATCAGCCGGAGGTTGTGTAGATCGGCGCGAACGGCGGCGGCGGCGTTCGGGTATTGCACTTTGACCGCGACGGCGCGGCCGTCATGAAGGCGGGCGCGGTAGACCTGCCCGATGGACGCGGCGGCAACGGCCTCTGCATCGAACTCGGCGAACAG
>DASYFZ010000018.1:0-18254 GCA_036000295.1 Solirubrobacteraceae bacterium | reverse complement strand
TTGTGTTCCCGGGCGAGTCGCGCGAGTGCCGGGCTGCGCGAGAGCGCAGAGCGCTGGATGAGTAGGGCGATCAGCTGTTGCCGGCGTTCGCGCCGAGGTGATTGAGCCACTCGCGGATCGACCGCCCAGCGGGAGTCACCTGACCCTCCTCGTAGCCGGTCGTGGCCCTCGCCAGGGTGATCCCGTTCGGCGTTGACCAGCCGTACTCGATCGCCGTGCCCCTCGAGGCGTAGCGCGCGATCGGCTGACCGCGCTGCAGGATCGTGCGCGCCGGCGCGATCTCGGTGATCTGCTCGGCGACGTACTGCACCCTGCCCGCGTCGGGTCCGTCGAGCAGCTCGAAGTACACCAGCGGCTGCCCCGCGTACCAATTGGGCTCGATCGCCAGGATCTTGACGCTGCCGGGCGAAAGGATCGGCGCTCCGACCGGCATCTGCGCGTCCACCCCCTGGTCGGTGCGCTCCCAGACCGTCACGAACTGGAGAGGGTCGACGTACGTGTCGTTCGTGATCGGCGCCGCGACCAGCTGGAGGTGCAGCTCATGCTTGATCTGTCTCAGCGGGACGGCGTGCGCGTTCGGGTCGCCGACGGGATCGATTGGGCTTACCTCGGCCGACTGGCCGGCGGTCGGCTGAATGGCCTGAGGGCGGGCCTTCGGTAGGGCGGGCGTGGACCCGCTGCCGCCGCCGCTGTTGCTGACCGACGCGGCGCTGCCACAACCCACCAGGCCGAGAACGACCACACACAACACGATCAATCGCACGACGGCCTCCAGCGTACGCTAGGCGCTTCGTCGTTCTAGAGTGGTGGCGAGCTGGACCAGCACGGCTTCGTGGTTGTGCTGGAGTTGGGCAAACCAAGGCGGCGCGACGTAGAGTTGACCTCGCTGGTCAGGCACGCTCACCTGAGCCTCGATGCCACGCTGACGGTTACGTTCACACTCCGGTTCTACATCGGGCAAGCGCGATCACCTCGGCCGGCGCACTCAACCAGCACCAGGTGCTGGCCGACTTCTTCGCGGGCATCCTGATCAAGGCCGAACGGTCGTGATCAGGCTCAGAGACGCCGCCGCCGACGAAGCGGACGCACTCGAGGGATTGCAGCGGCGGTCCTCCGACGTCTGGGAGGCGTATCGGGACCAGCTGGCGGCGAACCCCGATGCGATCGAGTTGCCGCAGACGTTCATCGACGAGGGCTGGGTGCGGGTCGCGGTCGCCGACGACGGAAGCCTGATCGGGTTCTCGGTCGTGATCCCGACCGACGACAGGGTCCATGAGCTAGACGGCCTGTTCGTCGAGCCTGACCACCTGCGTGGCGGCGTGGGAAGGGCTCTGGTGCGAGACGCCGCCGAGCGTGCTGCACGGGCCGGGGCCGAATTGCTCGAGGTCACTGCCGGGCCCGCCCAGGGCTTCTATGAGAAGGTCGGCTTCCAGGTCGTCGGAGCTGCCGAGACCCGGTTCGGCCCTGCTGTGCGCATGCGCCGACGGCTTCGCGTCTGAGCCCCAAGGCACATTCGCAGCCGGCGACGCCGGCACGCGCATCGGTAATGTCGGCGAATCCCAGTTCCCACCGATCCTCGAGCACGGAACGTAGCTCCTAGCAATTCCGCTGCACTAAAGCTCCATTCTTTCATCGGCGACGGGCACGTCCGAGGCCCCCACGTCAAGCTCTGGCGATGCCGGTGAGTGCCGTGGCAGGTCGCTCCGACACCGAAATGGAGCTGCGGCTGTCAGAGGTGCTGGCCGGCCTCTCGCACGCCCTCGACATCACCGAGGGCCAGCCGCGCGGCCACACGGAACGCAGCTGCGTGATCGGGATGCGGCTGGTCGGCGCCCTGGGTCTGGACGACGCCACCCGCTCCTCGGCCTTCTATGCGCTGCTGCTGAAGGACGCCGGATGCTCGTCGAACGCGTCCAAGGTCGCGGCGCTGTTCGGCGCCGACGATGCGGTGGTCAAGAGCACGCGGCGCCTCACCGACACCGCCAGCGGATCCCAGGCGGTCGGGCACATGCTACGAACCGTCGCGCCGGGGCAATCGCCGCTGACCAAGGCCCAGCACGTCGCCGCGGTACTGAGGTTCGGCTCCGCCGGCGCGCGGTCGCTGGTGGCGATGCGCTGCGAGCGGGGGGCCGACGTCGCACGCGCGATCGGTCTCGGCGAAGTCGTCGCCCGCGCGATTCTGGACGTGGACGAGCACTGGGACGGCAAGGGTTACCCCGCGGGAACCGCGGGCGATGACATCTCGCTGGTCGGGCGGGTGCTGTGCCTCGCGCAGACGACCGAGGTGTTCTGGCGCCACGGCGGAGCATCCGCCGCTTGTGCGATGGCTCGCGAGCGTCGCGGCACGTGGTTCGATCCCGAGCTCGTTGACGCCTTGGTCGCACTGGAGCGCGCCGACGCGTTCTGGCACGGGCTCGAAAACCCGGTCGTGGCCGGCCTCGAGCCGCCCGATCGGGTGCTGCTCGCCGAGCCCGGGCGTCTGGACCTCGTGGCCGAGGCTTTCGCTTCTGTCATCGACGCCAAATCGCCCTACACCGCCCACCACTCCGCGGGCGTGGCCGAGATCGCGGTCGCGCTCGCCAAGGCTTTGGAGCTTGGACGTGAGGACCGGGCGACGCTGCGCCGAGCCGCATTGCTGCATGACATCGGCAAGCTCGGCGTGTCCAATCGCATTCTCGACAAGCCCGGTCCGCTGACCGACGCCGAGCGGGAGGTGGTACGCCGGCACCCTCGCTGGTCGCGCGAGATCCTCACCCGGGTGACCGCGTTCCAAGACCTTGCCCGGATCGCGGGCAGCCACCACGAGCGGCTTGACGGCAGCGGATATCCCTCCGCGCTGACCGCAGAGGAGCTGGATCTACCCACGCGAATTCTCGCGGTCGCCGATGTCGCCGAGGCCCTCGGCGCGGACCGTCCGTACCGACATGCCCTCAGCGCTGACGAGGTGATCCGCACCATTCGCGGCGAATCCGGGCGCACGCTGCACGCCGACGCGTGCGAGGCGCTCGAGGACGTCTTGCCCGCGCGCGTCCACGTCTAAGGCGCTCTGGCTCACGCGGTCCCGGTGACCGCAAACCAGCCGAGCGTCTCAGTCCTCGCCGATCGCAGGCCAAAGCCACGCGAGCGTGCATGAGGTAGGCAGGTCGACGCAGTTAAGGCAGCGCGCGACCAGTCGTGGGGTGGCGGTCATCCGCCACCCCACCGGCGCGTCTGTGTCGCGGTCCCAGCGACGTCAGGCGGCGGCCAGCGCCTTGGCCTTGATCGCGTCGAACTCGGCCTGCGTGATGGTGCCGTCGTCGAGCAGCTTCTTCGCTCGGTCGATCTCGGCGGCGGGACCGCCTGAGCCGGCCGTGGTGCGCACGTACTGGTCGAATTGCGCCTGCTGGTCTTTAGCGTCCTTGTAGCGGCGCTCGGTCATCCCGTCGTGGTTGGCGATCAGGTAAACCAGGACGCCGATCCACGGGATCACGACGACGAACACGACCCAGGCGGCCTTGGCCCACCCTGACAGGTCGTGACGCCGGAAGATGTCGATCAGCACCGTGATCGCGATCCAGATGAAGATCACCCATGCGAAGAAGATGAGCGTCGTCCACAGGATGCCGAGGAAGGGATAGGAACTTGCGATCAGCGTCACGTCTCTCCGATCTGTTGTTTGCGCGCCACGCTTGTGGTGCGAACACTTAGGCCAACTTGCGGCGATGGCATCACCCAACCCGGGTGATCTCCCGCACGCGCCCGCGATCATTCAACGGCGACGTAACGGGCGTCAAGTGTGGTCGCAATCGTGCGGTGGGCGGCCGAGCAGCCGATCACGACTGATTGCGACGTGTCGATGCCGTGGGCGCGTGCGAACGCCAGCGCCAGTCCCGGCAGCGGAGGCCGGCACCAGCACGACGGAGGGCCCGTCTGGTGTGGGCAGACAGCGGCTTGCACCACCCCGCTGACACCGCTCGCGACGCGCGCCACCTCGGCCGCGAGCGCCCCGGTGTCACCGTCCGGCCTCCAGTCATAGACCAGGTGGGGTGCAGCCGGGTCGTTGGCAGCGAGGGCGCGGGCAAAACCAGGGCGTTCGGTCGCTGCGGCGCCGATCAACACACCGCGGCCTCCGGCGCCGCTGAGCTGGCGCGAGAACGACACCATGTCGAATGACGCGAAACCCTCGTCGGCCGACGGGGGCTCGAGCTCGCGCAGCGCGCGCATCTGCGACGTCGGAAGCATCAGCCACGGCTCTTTGCGGGAGGCGGCTCGGATCTGTTCGGGCGTCGGGAGCGAGCCGAAGCGCTCGAGCAGCCGCTCAACGAGATTCACCTGCGCCTGGGCGAGCGGTGTTTGCAGCCATACGCAGCGCACGGCGGCAGCGTGCCGCGCGGCGGTCTCGACGACGCGATTGCGGGCCGCGCGCGTCAGATATGTGTTGTCGAGCACGATGCGAGGGGCGCCGGCCGCCAGCTGTGCGTCGAGCTCGTCGGCAAGGGCGCGCAGCGATCCGCCGCGCTCATCCCGGTTCAAGCGCGCGTAGCCGCGATCCACGTAGTCCGCCGCGAGGCGGCTCTTGCCCGCGCCGGGGATCCCCATGACGATCACGACCTCACTGCGAGCGGTGGTTGGCGCGCGGGTCGCATCGGTGCGCCGCGCGCCACCGCCGAACGCGATCGTCAGGGACCCCTGGTCGTCGGCGCCGAGCCGGAGCGCGGCCGCCCGCGCGGCCGACCGTGCGGTCTCAGGCCGTCGGGCTCCGGGGATCGCGACGACCTCGGGTGACAGCCCGAGCAGCCAGCCGAGCGCCGCCTCGGCGGGCGTGGCGTCATGGCGGGCGGCAATCGCAGTTAGGTCGTCGCGGCGATCCAGCGCGCCGGCGCGGCGCGGACCGCCGAGCGGGGCGTGCGCGATCAGCGCCAACCCGAGCTCGGCGCAACGCGCGACCACACCGCCCCGGAGCGCGCGGTCGTCGAACGGGCTGAGCGCGATCTGTACAGCCGCGATCGGCGCCAGCTCGAGCGCTTCGTCGAGCTGGGTGCGGGTGACGTTCGCGACGCCCACACGCCGCACGAGGCCGTCGTCGACGAGCCGTGCGAGCGCCCGTACGGACGTCCGCCACGGCGTGCGCGGATCGGGCGCGTGGATCAGGTAGAGGTCGATCGGAAGTCCACCGAGCGCTTCGATGCTCGCGCGGCAATCGGCAGCGATCGCCTTCGCCCGGCCGTCCGGCACCCACGCCCCCTCCGGTCGCGTCATCCCGCCCTTGGTGACGATCCGCGCGGTCTCGTGCAAACCGGCCGCACGCAAGGCGCGGGCGACCAGCCGCTCGTTGTGCCCGGGGCCGCCGCCTTGGTCTGCCCCGTACGCGCGCGCGGTGTCGAACACGGTTATGCCGGCGCCCGCGGCGGCGGCGATCGTGTCGAAGGCGAGCTGCTCGTCGCCGGCCAAGCGCATGCAGCCGAGGCCGATCCGCAGCTCGTCGGGGTCAAGCCACGCCACCGGACTCCCAGCCGAGTGCCCGCCGACGCGACCGCGGGAGCGAGCTCACGATCAGGTCGTAGGAGTCCTCGATCATGTCCCTGATCATCCGCTCGGGCAACGACCCGTCGATGATCACGGTGTTCCAGTGGCGCTTGTTGAGGTGGTATCCGGGGATCACCGCCGGGTGCGCCTCGCGCAGCTGCTCGGCGAGCACGGGCTCGCACTTGAGGCTGACCCGCAGCTGATCCTCGTCTAGCCGCGAGATCGCAAAGATCTTGCCCGCCACCTTGAAGACCGACGTCTGGGGGCCGAACGGAAACGTCTCCGCTGACCCCGGGAACGACAGACAGTGTTTACGGAGCTTGGCCGGACGCATCAGCCAGTTAGGCGAGCGGCCATGCTCCGAGCTGGAGCCACGCTGCCGTCAGGTCGTCGGCCGTGCGTAGAACGGGGGCCTCAATCGGCATACGTCCGGCGAGCGTATTCGACGACCGGCTGGTGGACGAGCTGTCCAAGCAGCTTGCGGGTCGGTCCGGCCGCCTGGTTGAATCGTCACATGCCGGAGCCGACTCCGCGGTGGCCGTCCAGGCCTGACCGCAATCAGGCGGCCCGCCAGTCGAGCGAGTACACGTTTTCGGCAGTGGCCAAGCCTTTCAGGCTCAGGAGGGTCGGCGGACCAAAATCCCAGCACCCGAGGCCTTCGGTGTATTGCCTCGATGCGGCTGAAACAAGCACCTCTCCGCCTCGTGCGCGACCGGTTATCCGTGCCGCCAGTACAACGGCCCTGCCGAGAAAGTCCCCGTCGAGTTCGAACATGTTCCCGGTGTGCACGCCGATACGTACGCGCAGTAAGCGCTCGAGCTGGGTGTCGTTTGACCGGGCCACCGCCCGCTGGAACTCCGCAGCGCAAGTGAGCGCGGAGCCGGCGCTTCGGAATGCCAGCATGAACCCATCTCCCTGCGACTTCACCACGTCGCCGCCGCGCTTGGCGACGAGCTTGCGCACAAGCCTGTTGTGCGCCTGCAGCATCTCGAACCAGTCCTCCTCGCCGAACCGCTCCATCATCGCAGTGGAACCTTCGATATCGGTGAACACGATCGTGATCATTCCGTCAGGGGACGTCTGATCGCGGCAATCCGGCAGTCCCTGATCGACGTCTGCGACGATCGCGGCAAGCGATGGCGAGGTTTCCTCTGGGGTAACGGATAGGCCCGGCACAGTTCGCCCCACATCCGGGTGGCAGCGGCCAGCCTAGCCGCCCTCGTGCCGGAACGGCAAGAAATGTAAGAGTTAACCGCTGCGGCGGGTCGTATCGTTACGCACGGTGTACGTGTCGATGTCCCGCCTGAGGGTGGCACCAGATCGAGCTGGGCAGTTGGTGGCGGCGTTTCGCGAACGGGCGCACCTGGTCGACGACGCGCCGGGTTTCGTCGACCTCGAGGTGTGGCAGAACGACCGCGATCCGACCGAACTGGTGATGATCAGCCGCTGGACCGACCGTGCGTGTTTCACGAGTTACATGAAGAGCGAGGCGCATCGCGTCTCTCATGGCCGGATCGACCCTGAGCTCGACGCAGAGATCAAGCTGCAGGCGCTCGAGCACATGCACACGTTCAACGTGGTGGCGCAGTGAGCACGCGCACCGCTCCGCCGAGCGGGATGCCGCCGCCCGAGCATGTCACGGGTCCGGACGGTCGCCAGATCGATCTCGTGGCGATCGCACGCAAGACGTGCGTCGCGTATGACCGTGAGTTCCCCGATGAGCGCCAGCGCTACGGGCCGGCCGGCGCCGAATGGTGCCGGCACGACACTCAGCACCTGCTCAACTGGGCGGTTCTGAGCCTGACACAAGACCTCGATTACGAGCGTGAGCTGGCGTGGCTCGCCCGGATCCTCGAGGCCAGGGACTTTCCGCTGCCAAGGCTCGCGCGCTGCCTGGAGCTGCTCGCGCAGACGACCCGCGAGAGCGTTCCAGACCTGCCGCAGGTCGCGGATCGCGTCCAGCGAGGCGCCGACTTCGTCGCCTCGCACGAGAGCTTTCTGGCCTGAGGACTCGTGATGGGATTCTTCGGGCGCAGCAAGGATGAGGACGGCGAGCAGGCCGAGGCGCTGGCGCGGATCGAGGCCGGAGGGATCCCGCCGCGTGCCGAGGAACGGTTGCGGGCGCTCGGCACCGAGGGCTCGTTGTTCACCAGCGGCCTGTCGGTCAACGAGTTCGCGCTGCTTTCAAAGCTCGGCCCCGAGCCGCTGGCGCAGGTGATGGGCGCAAGCGTGGTCCGGCCTGGTTGGCAGTATCTCCCGGCCTTGGAGCCTGGGGAGGTCGTGATCGGGCGTGTGAGCGGGACGTACGGGGCCGGGTATGGCCCATCGTCCACTGGCCAGGCGCTGACCAACCGGATGACCGAGGCGTCCCCGTCGCAGATCCGCAACTACAAGTGGCACGCGGCAGTTGTGTGCGAGCTCGACGTCCTGACCGATGCCTGGAACCTGGCGCGGCGCCGCGCGCTTGACCGCCTCGCCGAGGAGGCCCTGCAGGTGGGAGCCGACGCCGTCGTCGGCGTGCACCTGCAGCGCAGCGATCACGACCTCGGAAAGGGCCTGATCGAGTGCATCGTCACGGGCACCGCGATCCGCGATCCCACTGCCGACAAGAGCTCCTGGCCGGTGATGACCGACCTCTCGGTCCAGGATTACTGGCGGCTGCGCAGCGGCGGGCACGAGCCGGTCGGCTTGGTCGCCACGACCGCGGTCACGTTCGCGGCCGCCGCACTCGACACGCGCATGCGGCGGATGCGGACGCCGGCGCAGAACCGGGAGCTCACGGAGCTCTCCGAGGCGTTTCATGCGGCCCGGGAGACAGTCCGCGCCCGGCTGCGGGGTCAAGTCGCCGACGCGCGTGGCGCCGGGGTCGTCGGAGTCGAGCTGTCGCATTCCGTGCGGCGTGAAAAGTTCGCGTTGGCGTCGTCGATCGGATCTCAGGCTCAGCGCGGGTGGCAGACGGGCAGATTCGGCATCCCGTACTACGTGCGCGGCGACGCGGGCGCCGGTCGCAGAGGCTGGGTGATCGCCATGCACGCGGCGGGGACGGCCATCCGCTCGGCGCGGCGCCCGCCCGACTTTCCCGTCAAGACCCAGATCCGGATCGGAGCGAGATGACCGATTACGACCCGAAATCACTGGAGGGAATCCCGGAGTCCGGCATCGAGCGGCTGGAACAGAACCGCGAGGGCCTGTACACGTCGGACCTCAGCGTCAACGAGTTCCTGCTGGTCTCGCAAGCCGGTTTTGACCCGGTCGGCCTCGTGGTCGGCAGCTCGATCTTCCACATCGGCTTTCAGATCGCCGGACCGACGACGAGTCGCGAGCTGACGGTGCTGTCAGAGGCGATGTATGCGGCCCGCCATCTGGCGATGACCAGGATGGAAGAGGAGGCCGACCAGCTCGGCGCCGACGGGATCGTCGGCGTGCGCCTGGACATCGGGCGCTACGAGTGGGGTCCGAACATGGCCGAGTTCATCGCGATCGGGACGGCCGTCAAGCATCGTGAGGGCGTGATGCACCGGGCCCCGAACGGAAGGCCCTTCCAGAGCGATCTGTCTGGTCAGGAGTTCTGGACGCTCCTGCGCACCGGGCATCGTCCCGTCGGCATGGTGATGGGCACCTGCGTGTACCACGTTGGACGTCGCGGACCGCTGCAGACGCTCGCCCAGTCGGCTCGCAACGTCGAGCTCCCCAACTACACGCAGTCTCTATATGACGCCCGCGAGCTCGCGATGAAGCGCATGCAGACCGAAGCGCAGGAACTGGAGGCCGAGGGCATCGTCGGCGTTTCGCTCAAGGAACGCAGCCACGGCTGGGGCAGCCACATCATCGAGTTCTTTGCGATCGGAACGGCGATCGTCAAGTCGGATTCCGCCGGCGAGATCGAGCCGCCGATCCCGGTGCTCGATCTCAACGACCGCTGATCGCGGCGCGTCTAGATCGTCACGTTGCCATTGTCGTCAATAGTCCACGACGGGTTGTGGGCGACTTCCCACACGTACCCGTCGGGATCGACGAACGCACCGGTGATCCCGCCCCAGTCAGCACGCGCCGCCGGTCGCTTGATCGTGCCCCCGGCGCGCTGGGCCTCGGCTAGCACGGCATCGACCTCCTCGGGCGTGCGAACGTTGTGGGCAAGCTCGATTCCGGGCGCTCCATGGCCGCCCAACGCCGTCCACAGCCCGACCACCATCCCGCCGGCCTGGAAGAAGCACACCTCGTCGTCGGGCTGGCGGGCGCCGGTCCATCCGAGAGCCTCGTAGAACGCGCGTGCGCGGGCGAGGTCCTTCACGCCGAGCGTCACCAGGCTGATTCTTTGCTCCACGCTCAGAGAATTGCACGAGAGTTGTATGAGCGCGCGCCGTTAACGGCCGTTTAGGTTCGCGGTTGCGGTATCAAGCGTCCGCGGCGCGCGGTCGATGACCCGGCAAATGCCTCGTGCCCCCGGCCATTTGCCTCGCTGGGCAGCGACTCTGTTCGCTTTGATCGGGGCTTGGCTGGCCGCGTACGAGCTGCACACGCTGATCGACCAGGGTTTCGGCGCACACAGCATCTTCGACAAGCGCGTGCACCTGGTTGTGCTGCTGTGCGCCTCGGGCCTGATCCTGGTCCGGGCAATCACGCGGCGCGGCGAGCGGGTCGCCTGGCTGCTGATCGGCGCCGGCGTGCTCGCATGGTCGCTGGGCGAGATCTACTACACGCTTGCGCTGTGGAACCTGCCGACGATTCCGATCCCTTCCGCGGCCGATGGGGGCTATCTCGCGTTTCCGGTATTGGCGTTCGCGGGCGTGTGCCTGCTTGCGCGCAATCGCGTACGTGGAGCCGCGGCGACGCTCTGGGCAGACGGCCTTGCGGCCGCGCTGGCAGTGGGCGCCGCGTCAGCCGCTTTCGTGCTCGACGAGGTGCTCCGGCACGCCAGCGGGCGTGTGCTCGAGGTGATCACAAACCTCGCGTACCCGGTCACCGACCTGGTCCTGCTGGGCGCGTGCGTGGCCGTGATCGCACTGCGCGGCTGGCGTATCGATCGCACCTGGGGCCTGCTCGGCGCCGGCATCGTCGTCTTCTGGGTGGCCGACTCCCTCTATCTAGTCGAGACGGCGCTCGGTACGTACACGCCCGGCGGGGTGTTCGACGAAGGCTGGTGGCTGGGACTCACCCTGATCGCCCTGGCGGCGTGGCAGCCAGCGGGCAGGCTCGCGCCGGCCACGGCCGACTCGCAGCGCAGCTGGATGATCGCCGTGCCGGTCGGCTTCGGCGGCCTGGCGGCGGCCATCCTCGGATATGGCTGCCTTCGCACAGCTCCCCTCAATCCCGGCGCCGTCGCCCTGGCACTCGCCGCGCTCGGCGCAGTCGCCGTCCGCCTGGTGATCACCTACAAGCTGTCGCTCAGACTGCTCGATCGCGTGCGCGCCGAGTCGCTGACCGACCCGCTCACGGGACTGCCCAACCGCCGCGCGCTCGCCCACGCGCTCGAACTTCAGTCGCCCACCGGAGAGGCCACCGGCGACGCCGTGCTGGCGCTCTACGACCTCGACGGCTTCAAGGGCTACAACGACACCTTCGGACACTCCGCCGGCGACGCGCTGCTCGCTCGGCTCGGGCATTCCCTGCTCACGGCGATCGGCAACGACGGCAGCTGCTACCGCCTCGGCGGCGACGAGTTCTGCGTCGTGATGCCCGGTCGGCTCAGCGCCGTTCACCGGCTGCTCGACGCCGCCTCGGTGGCGTTGTCGGAAGAGGGCGACGGTTTCTCGATCACCAGCACGTGGGGAGCCGCCAGCGTGCCGCATGAAGCGAGCACGCTGGAGGCCGCGCTGCGCATCGCCGACGAGCGCATGTACGCGTGCAAGACGTCCGGGCTTCGGCGCATCCATGGGCACGCGCGTCGCGCGCTGGCGGCCGATACGCACCCCGAGGACCTCACGGCGCCTCAGCGCTCATCCTCGCGCGGGGCGGCTGCCAAGAAGCGCGTCAGCCGCTAGCCCGCACGGCGCTGCAGGCCCATAGGATCCACTGCCGGCGGTGGCCAGACGGCGTGACACGAGGATCTTCGGACCGGGCCCGTATGTAGTGGGTCTGCGTCGCGAGGGTGGCTGGGGCTCGGGGTTCCCGTTCGACGTGCCCGCCATCGCTGCCGTCGAGGAGCTCCAACTCGACCGACCGGTCACGCTGCTCGCGGGCGAGAACGGCAGCGGCAAGTCGACGATTCTCGAGGCCGTCGCCGAGGCGATCGGGTTCGCCGAGCAGGGCGGCGAGCTCGAGCGGATGGGCGAGCTGCCGGCGGTGCCCCACAACGTGCTCGGCGGTGCGCTGGCTCCGATGCTCACGGGCACCAAGCCGCGCAACGGCTACTACCTGCGCGCGGAAAGCTTCTTCAACATCGCACGCCTGATCGACCACGACGATCGCCTTGCGATCTACGGCGACGTGCCGATGCACCAGCAATCGCACGGCGAGTCGTTCCTGTCACTCGCCGCAAACCGCTTCGGACGCGACGGCTTGTACCTGCTCGACGAACCCGAGGCGGCGCTGTCGGTGTCGGGGGAGCTCGCGCTGCTTGCGGTGATCGCGCGCGCGGCGTCGGCCGGCGCGCAGTTCGTCGTCGCGACCCACTCGCCGATCCTGCTCGCCTGCCGGGATGCCCGCGTCTACGAGCTCGACGGCAGCGGCGTCGCGACCCCGGACTACGACGACCTGCAGGCCGTCAGCCTGACCCGCGGCTTCCTCGCCGCGCCGGAGCGTTACCTGAGGGCACTCGACTCCGACGCGCTGGAGGAAGACGGCTGAGTACTAGGACGCGACCGGCTGCGGGTCCGGACGCACGACGACCGTGTCGGCCACGCGAATGATCTCGTCGGCCGGAAGATCGGCGAGCGACGCGTGCTTGCGGATCGCCTCGGGGCTGGTCGCCTCGTAGATGCATACGGTGCCGACGGAGCCTCCGCCCTCGTCAAGGACGTAGCTGCGGATCCACCGCACGTCGTCGGCCATCTCCTCGTTGCCGACCTTGGTCGACCGCGCCGCGGCCTGCTCGAGCTCCTCGCCCGAGCTCCAGCCGCTGCGCCGCAGGATCACGTAAAGGTCCATCGTCCCTCCTATGTCGTCTTGCATGACGAGGTTGACCCTATGGCGCGCCGGCGTCCGCCACATCGGGAACTCTCCCTATCTTTCGATGATCCCCAGCCGGTTGGCCCGGGCCGCCGCCTCGGTCCGGGTCTTGACGCCGAGCTTGGACAGGATCGCCGACACGTGGTGGTCGACGGTCTTCGGGGAGACGACGAGCTGCTCGGCGATCTGCGAGTTGCGCATCCCGGTCGCCACCAGCTTGAGTACGTCGAGCTCCCGCGCCGTGAGGCCGCTCGGGTTCTCGCGCGTCGCCGCGCGCGGTCCCTGGCGCAGGTCCCGCACACCCCGGCGGCGGAGGCTGCGCACGACGATCGCGGCAGTGCGCCGCGCCCCCAGGCGCTGGAGCTCCTCGAGGCCGCGCTTGATGCTCCCGTCGTCCTCGGACTCGACGAGCGCGAGCGCGGATTCGTACGGGCAGCCGAGGTTGGCCCACAGCTTGGCTGCCTGGTCGGGCTCGCCGGCGAGCATGCGCGCGAACGGCTCCGCCGCGACGACCGCCTCCGGTAGCTCGCCCAGCCCGGCTCGGCGCCGCCAGAACAGGAGCTCTCCAACTCCCCACGGGAGTTGCTGCGCCGCCGCCAGATCGAGCGCAATGGAGGTCTCGAACCCGATCAGATGCGACTGGCCCGACAGCCAGCGAGCCTCGGCGCGGGCGAGTGCCACGGGCAGCAGACGCTGCAGCTCGCCGGTCGTCGAGGCGAGCGCCGACGCCTCGTCGAGCGGCGTCCACGGATCGGGGTCTCCGCGTCGGGCACGCAGGCGCCCGATGACGCTCAACGGCGTGATTCGCGTGGGGGCCGGCACGTCGGGACGCGTCAGCACCGTCATCGCGGACTCGGCGGCGTCGTCCCAGCGGCCCTGCTCGAGCTCGAGCCGTGCCTGCCATCCGGTCATGTACAGCAGCCACGAGTCGAGATCGTGCTCGCGGCAGTAGGCGATCCCGGCCTGAAGCTGGCTTCGGGCAAACTCGTAGTCGCGCGCCTCGACCGCACAGCACGCCAGATTCGTGTGCGCACGGGCCACGTGCTCCTCGAGCCCCGCGGCCACGGCCAGCGTCAGGCTGCGCTGCAGCTTCTGCGCGCCCTCGGGGTCGCCGGCTCCAAGCTCGGCCGTGCCGACGTTGTTCAACGCGTGTACGAGGATCTCGGTCTCGTCCAGACGCTCTGCGAGCTCGATCGCGCGCAGGCCCCAGCGACGCGCCTGCGAGACGTTGCTGGCGAGCGTCCGCAGCTGCGCCATGTTGCTGTACGCCATCGCCAGCTCCCGGCCCGGGGGCAGCGGCTCGAGCAGCTCGACGGCCGCTCTGGCGTGCACCTCCGCCGTTGCGTTGTCGCCCGCGAACCACTGCAGGCGCGACAGCCACCTGTTCGCGTCGCCCTCCCGTAGACGATCGCCGCGATCGCGGTGCTCACTCAGTGCTGCTCGCCTGGCGGCGATCGCCTCATGCATCGCATCGATCAGGTAGCACTCGTACGAACGGCGCTCGAGCAGCTCGGCTCGCTGCCGGCTCTCCAGCCTCTCGCCGAACCGCAACGCGCGCGCGAACTGGGCGGCGGCCTCGCGATGAGCTCCCAGCGCTGCCGCCTGCTCACCGGCCATCACCGCGTAGTGCAGCACCGCATCAGCGTCTGCGGCCGCCTCGGCGTGATGGGCGATGCGCGCGGGCTGGGGCTTTCCTTGCGGCGGCGCAATCAGGGCGCGGAGGGCTCGACGGTGCAGTGCCAGCGCGCGGTCGGGAGGCAGAACTCCCTCCACCGCTCCGCGGGCAATCTCGTGCCGGAACGCGACGGTGTCTCCACCCGCGCGCAGCATCCCCGCGTCGATGCATCTCTCAAGCTCGTCCAGGTCACCGGCTGCCAGCGCCTCCAGCAGCCACAGCTCCGCCCTTTGGGGAACGATGGCGACCGCATCGAGCACGGCGCGCGCCCGATCGGAGAGGCGCGCCGCGCGGGCCAGCACGGCGTCGCGAACGCTGTCGGGCATCGCGCTGCCACCGGCGGCGAGCACCTCCGAGACATAGAACGGGTTGCCCGCGGTGCGCTCATGCAGGGCGATGGGATCAAGTCCGTCCGGTCCGGCGAGACTGGCAATTGCCTGCGCTGACAGCGGCGCGAGCCGCAGCCGCGTCACGTTTGAGCGGGGAAGCTCGCCGAGCACGATCCTCAGCGGATGCGTGCGCTCGAGCTCGTCGTCGCGGTAGGTCGCGACCACGAGTGCGGGGAAGGCATCGCACCGGCGACCCAGCAGCCGCACGACGTCGAGCGTCGCGTCATCGGCCCAATGCAGATCCTCGAGCACGACGACCGTCGCCGCGCCTCGCCGGAGCTCGCCCGCGATGGCCGCGACGAGGTCGCTCGGAGTCACGCCGGCATCCACCAGGGCCGCGAACTTCCCGCCGAGCTGGTCACCGATGTCGACGAGCGGCCCGAGCGGACGGGGAGTGAACAATGCCTCGCACGCGCCGCGCAGCACGTCTATATCGAGCCCGCGACAGAAGGCGTCGACGAGCGCGGACTTGCCGATTCCCGCCTCGCCGGTGATCAGCGCCAGCCGGCCGCGCCCGGAGGCAGTGACCGCCTCCAGTTCGGAGCTCAGCGCGGCAAGCTGCTCGGAGCGCTCCAAGAGCGGTTCCGAATCCACCACGATCGACTCCGTGCGCGTCGCCGCGCGCACCTCATGCACGCTGCGCATTGGAGCGATTGTCTCAGGGCCTCCAACCTGCGCTGAGAACAGCGACAGATCTCTCAGGTCAGAGTCCGGCGCTGCCGATCCCGCTCGCGTGGGGACATCAGTTCCGCCTCCAGGACACGTTCCGCCGCCCGGACAGATTCCGGCTGCGGCCGCTGCCGCACAGCCGCCGGCCAAGCCACGACGAGCGGGTGCGCTGCCGCACGCGCAGTTCATCGCCGCAGCGGTGGCGGTTGCCGTCGTCGCGGGGCTGGCGTTTCTGCTGTTCGGGTCGGGAGGGAGCCCCGTCGGCAGCCCGATCGCCCAGGCCGCGACGCTGTCATCGAGCACGCCGGGATATCGCATGCACATGACGGTCCAGGTGACGTCGTCGGCGCTGAGCTCGCCCGTCACCGCGACCGGCAACGGGGTTGTGGACATCCGCGATCAGGCCAGCTCGATGTCGCTGACGATGGATCTTGGTAACGACCCGCAGGTCGTCCAGGCGCTCGGCGGCGGCACCTTGCGCATGGACATGATCACCGAAGGCTCCGCCATCTACGTAAAGCTTCCCGCCGCCTTGACCGCGTCGCTGCCGACGTCCGGCAAGCAGTGGATCGAGGTCGATCTGGCGAAGCTGTCGAGCGTCCCGGGGCTCTCATCGCTCGCGGGAAACCCGACCGCCAGCGATCCCAGGCAGATCCTGCAGTTGCTTCGGTCGGTCTCCGACAGCGTCGTGGACGAGGGCCCGCAGCGAATCGGCCGCGTCGCTACCACGCACTATCACGCTCAGCTCAGTCTCAGCCATCTCGCCGACGCGCTCCCGGCTGCAGAGCGCGGCGCCGCCACCAAGGCGCTCTCTGCCCTGCAGCAGACGCTCCCGACCGGCGGGCTGCCGATCGACGTCTGGATCGACGCGCACCACCTCGTCCGCCGCGTCGTGATGGCATTGGACGTCAACGCTCCGAGCGGGCCATCTCTGGACGAGACCGTGACGGTCGATCTCGATCACTACGGCCCGCAGCGCCAGCCGGCCGCGCCCGCCTCCAGCGACGTCTTCGCGATCAACAGCCTCGCCGGTCTCGGCGGCTGAGCGCCGGCGCGGTCAGGACCCAGAAGCGGTCAGGCCGCCTCCCATTCGCGCGCGAGGATCGCGAACATCCACGTGTCGCCCCATTCGCCCTTGAACCAGGTGTCTTCGACGAAGTGGGCCTCCTCGCGCATCCCCAGTCGCCGGCACAGCGCCGCTGACGGGCCGTTGCGGGGGTCGAGCCGAGCCGCCACGCGATGCAGCCCGATGCCGGCGAAGGCGATCTCGAGGATCGCTCCGGCGGCCTCGCTCATGTACCCCTGGCCCGCGTGGGAGGGGTGAAGCGTCCACCCGATCTCGCCGGCTGCGTTGGCGGTGCTCTGCAGCGAGAAGTACACGTCTCCGATGACGTGGCCAGGATCGGCCCGGCGCTCGATCGCCAGCTGCCAGTAGTCGCCCTCGGCGGCGATCGCGACTGCCTCTGAGTACTGCGCGACCTTGGCAGCGACCTCGTCGCGCGTGCGTGGGACGAAGGGCAGGTAGCGGCAGACATCCTCACGAGACTGGTAGGAGTGGATGTCGTCGACGTCTTGCATGGCCATCGTGCGGATCAGCAGCCGGGCGGTCTCGACTGGCTCGGTGAGCTCGTATGGCAGTTGCAGGCTGGGGGTCACTCGCGGCCGTCCAGGTCCGCCGGCGTGAGCTGCTCGCGCAACAGCCGCCCGAAGCGGCCGAGGTTGCCGCCGACGAAGCTCCGGCACAGCGGCAGACTCTCGGCGTAGCAGGACTCGTACGCCGGCCAGCGGTCGTCGATCAGCGACTCGACGAAGCCGTCGATGAACTCGTCATCTTCGAGCGCCCAGCGGCGCGCGTAGCAGCGCATCTCGTCCGCAGAGCGCCCGTCATCGAGCAGCATCGCGATATTGGCGCCGATCGGGCGCAGCATCCCTTCAGCCCGGCGGTACACGGCGGCGGTGCCGATGTCGTAGGGGATGCCAAGCGGGCGCAGGCATTGCGCACCGACCGTGTCTGCTTCGGCGCCGAGCAGCACCTCCAGTCCGAGCTGGGCGATGCCCTCGGCAACGACCACCTGCGGGGTCGGGTACAGGTACACGCCGAGCTCGGACCGGCCAAGACGGCCGATCAGGTCGAGGTCCTTGCGGACGTGCTCGGTGTGGTGACCGGGGTAGGCCTCGTGGGTGACCAGCTCGAGCAGCCGGAACGATGCCGTTCGCCGGTCGGCGTTGATCCGGATTCGCGTTCGAAGGTGACCGAGATAGTCGGCGTTGCCCGACCACGGCCGGTCGCGCACAAGCTCGAATGTCACGTCCTCGCCCGGCGGGAGCCCGATCAGCTGATGAGTTCGCCGCTGGAGCTCATTGGCGAGCGCGGTCAGCCCCGCGAGCAGCAGGTCGGGCGCGACCAGCTGGGTGTCGGTCCACTCCTGAGCGCGCCGGCGCACGTCGCCGCTGCCCGGCAGGACTTCCGCGAGCAGGGCGTGGGCTGCAGCGAACTGATCGTCGCAGACCAGCTCGGGATCGACGCCGTGGCAGCGTCTGACCAGCGTCCGGTATGGGACGCGTTCGCCGCCCAGATGCCGCAGCCCTGTCTCCAGCCCATCGAGCTGCGCGGCGAGCCAGGCGCGACGATCGGGCTCGACGACCGCGTCATCCACGGCGCACCGAAGCTCGACGGCGCTCTGCCTCAACGCCCGGGCCGTCGGCGGCGGCTCGGACTCGACGGCTTCGGCGAGGGAGCCCGGTCCGGTGTAGCACTCGACCAGGTCGGGCTCGAGCCGGCGCAGGCGCAGCGCAAGCTCCAGGTACCGCGTCTCGACGTCGCCGATCTCGCTCACGCGCCGGTCAGCTCCGGGCGGGCGGGGAGCTTCACCACCTCGAGCCCGAGTGGCGCGCAGACCAGGCCCGGC
>DASYFZ010000664.1:0-1544 GCA_036000295.1 Solirubrobacteraceae bacterium | reverse complement strand
GGCGTCGCGAGAAAGCCGGCGTCGCCGAGCGCATCCCCGAGCGGGGTGCCGAGCACGAACGTGCCGTTGACCGTCTCGACGGCGAGCTTGTCGACGCGGCCCCGGGTGACCAGGGACGCAAGAGCACGCGCCGCCGCCCCGAGGGCCGGCTCGATCGAGGCTTCCGTCTGGTCGGCGAAGCAGAGCAGGCTTTTCCCACCGCGCTCGACGTAGATCGTCAGCGCCCCATCCACGAGAACGACGAGGGCTCCGGCCTTGCGCCCTGGTCGGTGCCCCGTACCGGCGTCGCCCGGAACGCCCGGCCAGGGCAGCGCGGCGCCGTAGGCGTTCGCGGGGTCGGTCGCCGCCAGCGCGACCGTTTCGAGGGTGGGCTCCTGCGTGTGATCGCGCACGAACGAGCGCAGCCGGTCCACCGTTGCTCCGGAGGCGAACTGCGCCGCTCCCAGCGTCTCGATGAAGTATCCGCGACGCGCGCGGCCGGTGTCCTCGAAGCCGCTCAGCACCTTGTACGCGAGAGCGAACCCGCCGGGGACGCCCTCGTTCATGACGGAACCGCGGGTCACGACGCCGTAACGGTCGAGCATCGTCTCGGCGGTCGCGTGCGCGCGCACGGTCGCGTCGAAGTCTCGGGAAGGGAGCAGTGACCACCGTCCGGCGACCGTGGGCGGCCCCATCCGCGTGACCATCGCCGACCGGGTCGCCGCGCGGCCCCGATACAACCGGGATCGCGGCGCCTGCTTGGGACGCTTGTGGGCACCGGATGAGCCAGTGAGCGTGCGCAGTGGAGCAAGCGTGTCGTTCGTGATGAGTCCCGCCCAGACCAGATCCCACAGCGCGGTGACCAGGGCCGTGTCGTCGACCGGGGATTCGGCTTCGGCGCCGAGCACATCCGAGAGCTGGCGGAAGAAGAAGCCGCCGCCGCGGGCGAGCGCCGCAAGAACCGCCCGTTGCAACTCGTCGGTGTCGTGGTCGGCAGGCGGGGCGAGCGTCAGCGGTGCCGACTCGGTCAGATGAAGGCTGACCCAGCCGTCCGCCCCGGGAAGGGTGCCGTCGCCCGACCAGATCACCTCACCGGTCGCGGTCAGCTCGTCGAGCATCGCCGGGCTGTAGTCGGTGACGCGGCTCGGCAGCACGAGCGACTCCCAGGCGGAGGCGGGGATGCGCGCGCCCGAGAGCTGCTCGATGACCGAGGCCACCGCATCCACGCCTCGCAGGATGCCGCCGACGTGCTGCCAGTCGGGCAGAAAGCGCGCGTACGTGACAGTGTCGACCGGCTCGACCTCATGCCGCAAAGCCGCCAAGGACATGCGGCGGAGCCGGCGCAGCACCTCGGCGTCGCACCACTCTGCGCCGTGCGCGTGCGGCCGGAACTCGCCGTCGACGACACGCCGATCGTGAGCGAGGCGGCGCAATGCGTCGTGAGCGATCGCGGCGCCGAGCCCGAACCGGTCGGCCACATCCGCGGACGTGAACGGGCCATGGGTTCGCGCGTACCGGCTCACGAGGTCGCCGAGCGGGTCGTCGACCGGTTCGATGAATGCGAC
>DASYFZ010000663.1:0-2065 GCA_036000295.1 Solirubrobacteraceae bacterium | reverse complement strand
CCGTGAGGTCCGTCCCGTGAACACCCAGATCCGCAACCTGTTCGGCGTGATCGTCATCCTGTTCGCGCTGCTGATCATCTGGACCACGCGGTGGACGGTGATCGACGCGACGGCCCTCAATGACAACCCGCTCAACAGCCGGACCCTGATCACGGCGCTGAAGGTCAAGCGCGGGCGCATCCTGGCGGACAGCGGCGAGACGCTGGCCCGCTCGGTCCGCCAGCCCAAGACGGGCTTCTACGACCGGACGTATCCGCTCGGGGGGCTGTTCGCCCAGCCCGTCGGGTACTCCAACCTGACCCGCGGGCAGTCGGCCGGACTCGAGCGCTACCGATTGCCCGAGCTCAAGGGCAAGCAGACGGCCTTGAACTCCGTGTTCGGGCCCCTGGGCGGCAACCAGAACGTCGGCGACGACGTCTACACGTTCCTGGACGCCAAGGCCCAGCGGCTCGCCCAGCAGGAGCTGGCCGGACGCGCCGGGTCCGTGGTGGCGTTGGATCCGAGGACGGGCGCGGTCCTGACCATGTACTCCAACCCCACCTACGACGACAATCATCCGACGCCGAGCAAGGCGTGCATCGCCATCGCCTGCCAGCTCAACCGCGCCACCCAGGGCCAGTATCCGCCCGGCTCCACGTTCAAGGTGGTGACGGCCACGGCCGGCATCGACAGCGGCAAGTACACGCCTACGTCGATCATCAACGGCAACTCTCCCAAGACGATCTCCGGCGTGCCGCTGCAGAACGACGGCAACCAGAGCTTCGGCCCCATCACGCTGACCAAGGCCCTGACCAACTCGGTCAACACCGTCTTCGCCCAGGTGGCTGAGAACGTGGGGCGCCCGACGATGACCAGGTACATGAAGCGCTTCGGCTTCTACGCGCTGCCCCCGATCGACCTCCCACGCCAGGAGCTGGCCCAGAGCCGGCCGTTCAACCCGAACGGCCGGCCGTACCTCCCGGCGAGCCCCAACGAGGACATCGGCCGCATCGGCATCGGCCAGGGCGGGCTCCTGGTCACGCCGCTGCAGATGGCGATGGTGGCCGCCGCGGTGGCCAACGGCGGCAAGCTCATGGAGCCGCGCCTGACCAGCAAGGTGGTCGACCCCGACGGCCGCACCGTCGAGACCATCCAGCCCACCGTCCTGGATCAGGTGATGAGCCCCAAGACAGCGTCCGAGGTCAACCTGATGATGCGCACGGTGGTGGACGAGGGGACGGGAACGCCGGCGCGCCTGGGGTCCGGTATTCCGTTCGCCGGCAAGACCGGGACCGCCTCCATCGGCCCCAACGGCCAGAACCTGACCCAGCCCTGGTTCATCGGCTTCGCGCCGGCCAACGATCCCAAGGTGGCGATCGCGGTCACGATCGAGAAGACCAACGGCGAATTCGGCGGCCAGGTGGCGGCCCCGATTGCGCGTGACATCGTCCAAGCGCTCCTGGCGGAGGGCAAATAGCCGTGACGGCCGCGGACCGAGCCCCGACGTGGAGCGCGCGCTGATGGCCGATCCGGTGCCGAACACCATGGTGGACGGCCGCTACCGGGTGGTGTCGCGGCTCGGATCCGGAGGCATGGCGGACGTGTTCCTGGCCGAGGATCAGCAGCTCGGTCGCAAGGTGGCGCTCAAGCTGCTGCATCACCGCTTCGCCGAGGACCCGGACTTCGTCGAACGCTTCCGGCGCGAGGCCCAGGCGGCGGCGGGCCTCCAGCACCCCAATGTGGTCAGCGTCTATGACCGCGGGACGTTCGACGACACGTATTACATCGCGATGGAGTACCTGCCGGGGCGCTCGCTCAAGCAGCTCATCCGCCAGGAGGCGCCGCTCGATCCGCTGCGGGCCATCGACATCACCATCCAGATCCTCAAGGCGGCTCGGTTCGCCCACCGCCGGGGCGTCATCCACCGCGACCTCAAGCCCCACAACGTCATCGTCGACGATTCCGACCACGCCAAGGTGACCGACTTCGGCATCGCCCGCGCCGGCGCCTCCGACATGACCGAGACCGGCTCGATCATGGGCACGGCGCAGTACCTGTCGCCCGAGCAGGCCCAGGGGCATCCCGT
>DASYFZ010000647.1:0-3904 GCA_036000295.1 Solirubrobacteraceae bacterium | reverse complement strand
ATTATGCAGGCTGGGGCCGGGTCGGGGGTAACCTCGCGGCGCTTGAACGGTGCCCGAACCTCAGATGCGAACCGCCGCGCCGGTGTCCTCGCGTTCGGCGACTCGATCACGAACGGCGGTGGCGAGCTGCAGTGGGGAGTCGCGCTGCAGTCGTGGGCGCTTTGGGTGGCGCGGGGACTGGGGCTGCCGTTCACGACGTACGCAGTCGACGGTGCGCAGGTCGGCGACGTGCTCGCGGCTCAGATCCCCGCCTACGGCAGGCGCAACGCCTACGGCGACGCGGCGTACGAGCTCGGCTGCCTGTACATCGGGGTCAACGACGTGCGTGCTCTTGACTGGGACGCCGCTCGGTTCGAGGAGCGGTTCGAGTTGGCGCTCGGGTTCTTGTCTCAGCGGTGCGATCGAGTGCTGACCGCGACTGCGCCGCTCGACCTGGGGGTGCCGCGGGTGGGCTCCAGGGTGGACGAGCTCAACGGTGCCGTGGAGCGTGTCGCGGGCCGCCTTGGGGCTTTGGTGGTCGACCTGCGCCGGTTCCGGGCGCGGAATTTCGTGATGGCCGACCGTGTGCACCCCACGGCGCTTGGCCAGATCGCGATCGCCGAGCGGGCGCTGGACGTGCTCGAGCGCGACGGCATGCGGGTGATGGTGCGCCCGTCTTCTCTCGTGATCTATCGGATCGATAGGTTCGACCGGATACGTGGCGACGCGACATACGCGTACCGCTCGCTGAAGGAGTGGACGAAAGCCGCGCGGACTGCCGCGCTGGGGCTTTATCTGAGCCGCTCCGACAAAGGCGTTTAGTACCGCATATATCGGCACAAAACTCCTATGTCGCCTGCCCCGTGAGCCGGCCGGCCTCCTCGGTTGCGTCGCGCAGCCTTCGGGCCAACCCTGGCTTCAGCGCCCGCGGCGCCAACTGCCACCGCCAGTTCCCCGACCGCCGCCCCGGGTCGTTCATCCGCGCCTCGGTCCCCAGTCCCAGCACGTCCTGGGCCTGGACGATCGCAACCCGCGCCGGCGACGAGTGCGCCAGGCGGATCAGCGCCCACCACGGTTCGCGCTCAACGATCCCCCGCGCCGCGAGCTCGGCGTCGACCAGCTCCCGCGGGCGCCGCGGCAACGACTGATACCACCCCCGCGCGGTGTCGTTGTCATGGGTGCCGGTGTAGACGATCCGGTCCTCGGTGTGGTTGGCTGGCCGGTTGGCGCCCTTGGGCTGGCGCGGGTTGAAGCCGAACTGCAGCACCACCATCCCCGGGAGCCCGAGTTGCTCGCGCAGGCGACGTACGCCGGGCGTGATCACGCCGAGATCCTCGGCGACCAACGGCAGCGGTCCCAGCGAGCGCTCCATGGCGTCGAACAGCGCGCGACCCGGGCCGCGCCGCCAATGACCGGATTTCGCCGTCGGCGCGTCGGCAGGTACCGACCAGTAGGCGACAAAACCGCGGAAATGGTCGATCCGCGCCACGTCGAACATGTCGAAGGTCCGGCGCAGACGCTCGATCCACCAGCTGTAGCCCCGGCGGCTCATCGCCGGCCAGTCGTACAGCGGGTTTCCCCACAGCTGACCGTCGTCGGTGAAAGCGTCCGGCGGAGCGCCCGCCACGGCGCCTTCCTGGAACAGCTCCGGATGCGAGCGGTGGTCGACGCTGTCGGGCGCGACGTAGATCGCGATATCGCCGAGGATCCGCACGCCGCGCTCAGCCGCGTACGCCCGCAGCGCACCCCACTCACGCTCGAAGCGCACCTGGTCGGCGATCGCGCCGCCGCCGGCAGCCTGCGCCCAGTCCTCGATCCAGTAGCTGTTGCGCTCGCGGTAGTCGTCGATCTCCGAGCGGGAGACCGGGGCACGAGGCGAGGCCAGGAACCCCGGCCACGCAGCAAACGCCGACCGCGACTTGTACGGCGAGTGGTAGCGGTCGGGCGGCACCAGCGGCAGCACCTGCCACCACGACTGCCCGGCGTCCGCCAGCCAGTCAACGAATCGGTACGCCTCCCGGCCGAGACGGCCTCCGGGCAGGGATGTCAGGTGCAGCAGGACGCCGCTGGATCGAGGAAGTTGCATCAGGGTTGTAAATCGTGAACAGCTATACCGGATGAGGGTTTACCGAATGGGCGTCCGTGGATACTTTCCCCCTCATGGCCTCCACCGCGACTGACGTCAAGCAGAGCACCGGAGCGCGGACCCCCGAGATCGCGGCGTCGCGCATCGTCATCCAATACCCCGAGCCCGCCGTCGATGACGGCCGATACGCGGCCAAGCGCTGCGTCGGCGACACCGTAACGGTGTCGGCCGACATCTTCCGCGACGGACACGATCTCCTTCGCGGGGTGATCCGTTACCGAGGGCCCGGCGAGACCGCTTGGCGCGAAGCCGAGATGCACCGGATCGACGCGCACCTGGGCGGGGTCCGCTGGGCGGGCAGCTTCGACGTCGACAAGCTCGGCGCCTGGGAGTACGAGGTCCAGGCCTGGTCCGACGTGTTCGGGACCTGGCGCGACGAGCTCGAGCGAAAGGTCGCCGCCGGCCAGCACGACCTCGCAGGCGAGATGTCCGAGGGCGCGCTGCTGCTGAGCCACGCGGCCGCCACCGCAAAGACCACCGAGGACCGCAGCCTGATCGAGCACGCCCAGCGGACGCTCGAGGACGAGACCGTGCCCGAGAACGCCAAGCACGACGTGGCGCTCGGACCCGAGCTGCTGGCCGCGATCGAGCGCGGCGCAGAGCGGCACGGACGTCAGACGCTGCCCGAGCCGCTGCCGATCGAGGTGGATCGCAAGCGCGCCCGCTTCAGCTCCTGGTACGAGCTGTTCCCGCGCTCGTGGGGAGGCCTCAAGGGCGTCGAGCAGCAGGTGCCGCGCCTGGCGGAGCTGGGCTTCGACGTGCTCTACCTGCCGCCGATCCACCCGATCGGCCTGACCAACCGCAAGGGCCGCGACAACGCGCTCGTGGCCGCGCCCGAGGACCCCGGCTCGCCGTGGGCGATCGGCGACGCCACCGGGGGTCACGATGCCGTCCACGAGGAGCTCGGGACGATCGACGATCTGCGCAGCCTGACCGCGGCCGCCGCCGAGCACGACATCGACATCGCGCTGGACTTCGCCGTGCAGTGCTCGGCCGACCACCCTTGGCTGCACGAGCATCCGGAGTGGTTTCACCGCCGCCCGGACGGAACGCTGAAGTACGCCGAAAACCCGCCCAAGCGCTACCAGGACATCTACAACGTCAACTGGGAGTCTTCCGACTGGCGCGGCTTGTGGCAGGCGCTGCTCGAGATCGTGCTGCAGTGGGTGGACTGCGGCGTCAAGGTGTTCCGCGTCGATAACCCGCACACCAAGCCGTTCGAGTTCTGGGGCTGGCTGATCGAGAACGTCCACGCCCACGACCGCGACGTCATCTTCCTCGCAGAGGCGTTCACCAAGCGCGCGGTCCAGCGCCATCTCGCCAAGGTCGGCTTCTCACAGGGCTACACGTACTTCACGTGGAAGAACGCGCGCTGGGAGCTGACCGAATACGTCTCAGAGCTGGCCTACTCCGGCGAGCAGGACTACTTCCGCCCCAACTTCTTCGCCAACACCCCCGACATCCTCCACGAGTACCTACAGCACGGCGGGCCGCACGCGTTTGCGGCGCGACTGGTGCTCGCGGCGACGCTGAGCCCGAGCTACGGGATCTACTCGGGCTACGAGCAGTTCGAGAACGTCGCCGTCCGGGAGGGGTCGGAGGAGTACCTACACTCGGAGAAGTACGAGCGTAAGCGTCGTACGCTCGACGGTCCCCTGCTGCCGATGGTCCAGCGGATCAACACGATCCGCCGCGAGAATCCCGCGCTGCAGGAGCTGTCGAACATCACGTTCCTCGACACTGCCAACGACGCGCTGATCGGCTACGCCAAGCAGACCG
>DASYFZ010000634.1:0-3275 GCA_036000295.1 Solirubrobacteraceae bacterium | reverse complement strand
GCGGCACTATCGTGTGTCTTCACCGGGTAGGAGCGGCAGCGGTAGGGCGACGTTTCTTTGGAGGTGGCGAGTACGTATGGGCGCGCGGAATGAAAACCGGTTCAAGCATCGGCTCAGTCGGCCTTCGCCGGCACTGATCGTCGCGATCATCGCGCTGATCGTCTCGATGGGAGGCACGGGCTACGCCGCCTTCACGCTCCCGAACAACAGCGTCGGCACCAAGCAACTGAAAAACGGCTCCGTGACGGCGGCCAAGGTCAAGCGCCACTCCCTCACGGGCGCCCAGATCAACCTCAAGAAGCTCGGAACCGTGCTCACTGCCCGCGACGCGGGCCGCGCGCTGAAGGCGGGCACCGCCGCGCCCGTCGGCAAGGCCGGCGGCGCCCTGACCGGGAGCTATCCGAACCCTCTGATTGCGCCGGCCGAGCCCGTGCACATCGTCGGCGCCGCCGGCCAGCCGCAGTTCGACGTCGACTGGGCCAACGCCGGCACGGGCTTCCAGCCGGCCGGCTTCTACAAGGACCCGTTCGGCACCGTGCATCTGCAGGGCGACGTGCAGCGCACGACCGGAAGCGACGCGACGATCTTCCAGCTCCCGCCTGGCTACTGCCCGGTCGGCGGGATCGAGGACTTCCCCGCCTACGGCGACGGCGGCACGGCTGCCGGCGTGGCGGTGAGACCGGACTGCTCGGTCGTGTTCGTGGCCGGGCTGACCACGTTCATCGGGCTGGGCGCGATCAGCTTCCGCGCGGGCTGACCGGCCCGCGCGCCGGCAGCGACCGCCCGGCCGATCCAGGCGCTATCGCTGCTGACGGTACCGTCGCCACCAAACGAAGATCCCCACGGGCGGGAAGAGCACCAGGGTCGCCACGAGCCAGGGCTCCAATCTCGGGTACGCAGGGGTCGATGGAGGCGCAAGCTGCTTGGTGTCGGGCGTGACGAGCGCTCGCATGCCAAATGTGAGGGATTGGCGGTGGCGCGGCGGTCGTAACGGTGGACGCCGGATCATCAGGCCTCGACGGTACTTGCAGCCGGCGAGCACGACATCCGGGGATCTTCGAGCACGACGCCGCAGAACTACTGACGTCGACTGCCGTCCGAAAGACGGTCTCTTACGGCGGTGACGTCCAGCGTCGGTTAGCGACTTCTGGGCGGGACCACTCGGCGTCGGCGCCCGCGACGGACCGATGGGACCGAGCCCGACAGGGTCCTGCGCCTGCCGCGGGCGATCAGCGCTGCGCTGCCGACTCCGCCGGTGACGCCGGCCGCCGTCAGGCCCACGGCGGCCTTCAGCCGCCGGCCCAGCCGCTCGAACCGCAGCACGTCCCAGCCCTCTTCGCGCGCGACCCGCAGCAGCGCCGCGTCGGGGTTGACAGCGACCGGATGGCCCACCGCCCGCAGCATCGGCAGGTCTGATGCCGAGTCCGAGTACGCGAAGGACCTGGACAGGTCGAGGTGCTCGCGTCGCGCCAGCTCTTCGATCGCCGTGGCCTTGGCGGCGCCGTAGATGAAAAGCCCGGTCGGCTGGCCTGTGTAGAACCCGTCGGCCACTGCCGAGAACTCAGAGCCGATCGCACCGTCGAGCGCCAGCACCCCGGCGAGCAACTGCGCGAGCTCCTGGGAGGCCGCGGTGACGATGTACACCCGACGCCCGGCGTCCTGGTGCTCGTGGGCGACGGCGAGGACCTGGGGATAGATCCGCGGCAGGATCCCGGCGAGCACGTCGGCGCCCAGCCGCTCGAGGTCGCGCACACGGATGCCCTTCATCGACGCCGACACGCGGTCGCGCAGAGCGTTGGTCTCGTCGTCACTCGCGCCCCTCAGGCGAAAGCGCAGGTTCGCCCAGCCGTCGGCGAGCAGCTGCCGACGGCGCATCAGACCCGCGCGGTAGGCGGCGCGCCCGAACTGGAAGGCCGACGAGCCTTCCATCAGGGTCCGATCGAGATCGAAGAACGCCGCGCTCTGCGCGGGAGCGTTGCCGTCGCCGCTGTGGGCTTCGTCAGCCCGCATTCACCTCGACGATAACGGCGTCGCCCTGGCCGCCGCCCGAGCAGATCGCCGCGCAGCCCAGGCCGCCGCCCCGCCGGCGCAGCTCGAGGACGAGCGCGCCGAGGATCCGGGCGCCGGAGGCGCCGATCGGGTGTCCGAGCGCGACGGCGCCGCCGTTGACGTTGACCCTGTCCTCGTCGATCCCGAGCATCCGGATCGAGTTGAGTGTGACCGAGGCAAAGGCCTCGTTGATCTCCCACAGGTCGATGTCCTCGGCCTTCAGACCGGCCTTCTCGAGCGCCTTGGAGGCGGCGTTCGCGGGCGTCCGCGCCAGGTAGGGGAAGTCGTCTGCAACCTGCGCCTGGGCGACGATCGTGGCCAGCACCTGCTTGCCGTTGCGCTTGGCCCACTCGTCGCTCGCCACGACGAACGCGCCGCCGCCGTCGTTGACGCCGGGCGAGTTGCCGGCCGTGTGCGAGCCGTCCTTGAGGAAGATCGGCGGGAGCTTGGCCAGCGCCTCGAGCGTGCTGTCGCGGCGCGGCGCCTCGTCGACCTCGACGACGGTGTCGCCCTTCTTGGACGGGATCGTGACCGACACGATCTCCTCGGGCAGGCGGCCCTCGTCGGTCGCCTTGATCGCCAGCTGGTGTGAGCGCAGCGCCCAGCGGTCCATGTCGGGCCGCGTCATCTCGAGCTCGGCGGCGACCTCCGAGGCCTCCTGGGCCATGTGCTTGCCCGAGAACGGGTTGGTGAGGCCGTCGTGGATCATCGCGTCGAGCGCCTTGCCATCGCCCATGCGGTAGCCGAAGCGAGCCTGCTTGAGCATGTACGGGGAGTTGGACATCGACTCCATGCCGCCGCCCACGGCGACCTCGAGGTCACCGGCCCGGATCGCGGCGTCGAGCAGGCCCGCGGCGCGGATGCCCGACGCGCAAACCTTGTTGATCGTCTCCGAGGAGACCTCCTTCGGGATCCCCGCCTTGATCTGCGCCTGGCGCGAGGGGATTTGCCCCTGCCCGGCCTGCAGCACCTGACCCATCACCACGTGCTGCACCTGCTCAGGCGCTACCTCTGCGCGCTCGAGCGCGGCCTTGATGGCGGTGCCGCCGAGCGCGGTTGCGTCGAGGCTCGACAGGCCGCCGCCAAGCTTCCCGATGGGGGTGCGAGCGGACGAGAGGATCACGGTCTTGGGCATCTGGGTGGCGTTCTCCGGGTCGAGTGGCGGGGCCCCCATGCTAGTAGGGTCCCCGTCTGTGAAAGCGGAGGCGACGACCCAGAGCGCGTTC
>DASYFZ010000415.1:0-2990 GCA_036000295.1 Solirubrobacteraceae bacterium | reverse complement strand
GGTCGACCCGGTGGAGCTGCGGATCGCCAACGCGATGCGGCCGGGCACGCGCATGCCGACGGGCCAGACGGTTCCCGAGCCGGCGCCCGTCGCCGAGCTGCTTGAGCGCGTCCGCGCGATGCCGTTGCCGTCGGCGCCGGCTGAGGAAGGGCGTGATCTGCGCGAGCTCCCGGGTGGCGTCTCCAACACCACTCATGGCGAGGGCGTGCGGCGCGGCGTCGGCTACGCGGTGGGGATCAAGAACGTCGGCTTCTCCGAGGGATTCGACGACTACTCGACGGCGCGGGTGCGCCTCTCGATCGACGGCGGGGAGCCGCTCGTGGAGGTGCACACGGCCGCCGTCGAGGTTGGCCAGGGCCTCGTCACCGTGCAGGCGCAGATCGCGCGCACGGAGTTGGGGGTGCAACGCGTCGCCGTGCTCACGGCCGACACGCGGGTGGGCTCTGCGGGGTCGAGCTCGGCCTCGCGCCAGACGTACGTGACCGGCGGCGCGGTCAAGGCGGCGTGCGAGGCCGTCCGCGAGCGGCTCGGCGCCGATCCGCGGACGATGACGCCGGCCGAGCTCGGCGTGCTGCTGGGCGAAGGCTCGATCGAGGAGACCGTGGAGTGGCGTCACCGCCCGACATATCCGCTCGACGAGAACGGCCAGGGCGACGCTCACGTGCAATTCGCGTTTTCCGCCCATCGCGCTGTCGTCGACGTCGATCTCGAGCTCGGTCTCGTCCGCGTTGCCGAGCTCGCCACAGTGCAGGAGGTCGGCAAGGCGATGAACCCGCAAGCGCTCGAGGGCCAGATCCAGGGCGGTACCGCGCAGGGCCTCGGGCTGGCGCTGCTGGAGGAGATCCAGGTCAAGGACGGCAAGGTGCTCAACGCGTCGTTCACCGACTACCTGTTGCCGACGATCCTCGACATGCCGCCGATGCAGATCGAGGTCCTCGAGCACGCCGACCCGGAGGCACCGTACGGCCTCAAGGGGGTCGGTGAGCCGCCTCACATCTCAACCCCGCCCGCCGTCGTAGCCGCGCTGCGCGCCGCCAGCGGCCGCCCGCTGACGCGAATCCCGGTCCGTCCCGAGCACATCGTCGGGCTTGAGCCCGTAGGCGTGTGTGTCTCCCTGGCCGACCTCGGCACGCTCTTCGAACACTCGCCGTGGGTCGCTGAAGCAGCGTGGCGCAAGCAGCCTTTTCGCACCGTCGCGGAGCTTGAGGCCGCGCTCGAGACGGCGATGCAAGAGGCGCCCCGCGAGCGTCAGCTCGAGTTGCTCCGGGCGCATCCCGAGCTCGCCGGCCGTGAGGCGCAGGAGCGCAAGCTCACGCGCGAGTCCACGCATGAGCAGGCCTCGGCGGGGCTGGATCGACTGTCCGCCGACGAGCTCGAGGCACTCCGGCGACTCAATCGCTCCTACCGGGAACGATTCGGGTTCCCGCTGATCGTCTGCGTCCGCGAGCACACGAAGGACTCGATCATCGCGTGGGGCGACGCGCGACTCGCGAACTCGCGCGAGCAGGAGCTGGCGGTCGCGCTCGGCGAGGTCGCGAAGATCGCCAGGCTGCGCCTTGCCGACCTGCTCGGAGGGGCGTCTTGAGTCCGATCACAACGCACGTGCTTGATACCTCACGTGGCGCCCCGGCGGTGGGCGTGCCTGTGGTGCTCGAGCGTGCGGTGGATTCGGGCTGGCAGCTCGTCGGTCGCGGCACGACCGACGCCGACGGTCGCGTGCGCGACCTGCTCGCATCGCCGCCGGCGGTCGGGCGCTACCGGCTGAGCTTTGACACCGAGGCGTATTTCAATGCGGTTGGCGAGGCGGGCTTCTATCCCGAGGTCTCGGTGACCTTCGTCGTCGAGCGCGGCGAGGAGCACTACCACGTACCACTGCTGCTCAGCCGGTTTGGATACAGCACATATCGAGGGAGCTGACGGATGTCGTTCGTTCTGACTCAGGCCGGCTACGGGAAGTCCGAGATTCGCCTCGTCAAGGTGTCGCGGCGGGCGGGCGCCCACGACCTACGCGATCTCACGGTCGACGTCGGGCTCGAGGGCGAGTTCGATGCCGCGTACACCGCGGGGGACAACACCGGTCTGCTTGCAACCGACACGATGCGGAACACCGTCTATGCCCTTGCCAAGCAATATCCGATCGACCCGATCGAGTCGTTCGGTAAGCGGCTCGTCGAACACTTCCTGGCGGCGGGGCCAGGTGTGACGCGTGCGCGTGTGCACATCGTCGAGCACCCGTGGGCGCGGCTGGAGGTGGGCGGCCGTCCCCACGAGCATGCCTTTCAGCGCGACAGCGGTGGCAATCGCGTCGCGACGGTCGTAGGTGACGGCGGCGAGCCAGTGATCGAATCCGGGATCGACGACCTGCTGGTGCTGAAGACGACCGGATCGGGATGGGAGGGGTTCCTGCGCGATCGCTATACGGCGCTTCCGGAGACGTCGGATCGGATCCTGGCGACGATCATCACCGCGCGGTGGTCGTACGGCGGACGCGACATCGCGTTCGAAGCGAAATGGCGCGAGGTGCGGAGCACGATCCTCGAGGCGTTCTGTGACCACTACAGCCCCTCGGTCCAGTTCACCCTCCACCACATGGGCCAGGCCGTTCTCGATGCTGCCCCGGAGGTAGAACGGATCAGCTTCTCTCTGCCGAACAAGCACCACCTCCTGTACGACTTGGGACGGTTCGGGCTTGAGAACGAGAACGAGATCTTCCACGCCTCAGGCGAGCCCTACGGACTGATCGAGGGCACGGTCGAGCGATCGTCGCGCTGACACGGTCGGTCTTGCGGGACCGTCTCGTCCATCGCCGTTGACGATCGGGTTGCAGCCGTTGGGACCGGGTAGGCGGATTGTGGGCTCTTGGCCGGAGAGTCCGCCCGTACACCACTCAGGACAGGCAGGAGAGTCGACTCTCCGGTTCGCAGGTCGCGGCGTGAAGGCTTGACGCAGTCGCGACTTGTGCCGGGTGTCGCATGCTTCTGCACGTCCTC